>DATBML010000268.1:0-1708 GCA_036554885.1 Desulfuromonadales bacterium | reverse complement strand
CTGCGCGATCTGCTGCAGCAGGCCGCTCTCCTGCTGGAGGTCAAACCATGAGTACGCAGGGCTCCGATATCTGCACCGTAACGAATGGCGAGCGGTTTTCTCTGTCGTCCCTGAGCGTGATGACGTACGAGAGATTTTCGGCGGCGCTGATCGGCGAGATTGAACAACTGGGGCGTGTCGCGGGATATTTCGCTTTGCCGACGGCGGGGAATGAGCTTGAAATTTTTGCCGTGGTCGCCCGGGACTGGAAAGGAGACCTGCGACTGCTGCGCACCCGCGTCAGCCAGGGATTCCCTTCCCTGACACCGCGCTGTCCCCAACTGCACCTCTTCGAGCGGGAAATTGCCGAGCAGTTCGGTGTGGTTCCGGAGGGACATCCCTGGTTCAAGCCGGTGCGGTTTCACCGTGCATGGCGGGCCGGGGTCGATGCGTGGGGGCGCGATCCCGCCTCACACCCGGTGCCCGGCGATATGGATTATTACCGGGTGGAAGGCGAAGAGGTCCACGAGGTGGCCGTCGGTCCGGTCCACGCCGGGGTGATCGAGCCAGGACACTTCCGTTTCCAGTGTCAGGGCGAAAAAGTCATACACCTGGAAATCTCTCTCGGCTACCAGCACCGGGGCCTTGAGCGGTCGATGGTCAGTGGCCCTCGAGCAACGACCATCCACCAGATGGAAACGGTCGCCGGGGACACTTCCATCGGCCATGCCAGCGCCTATTGCCAGGTCGTCGAGAGTCTGGCCGGCGTCGAGATATCACCGCGGGCGGCGTCGCTGCGGGCACTGGCGCTGGAACTCGAACGGCTGGCCAACCACGTGGGGGATATCGGAGCGCTGGCTGGCGATGTCGGTTTCCTGCCGACCGCCGCCTTCTGCGGCCGGATTCGCGGGGATTACCTCAACCTCAGCGCCGAGCTCTGCGGCAGCCGGTTCGGGCGCGGCCTGGTCCGGCCCGGCGGGGTGGCCTTCGATGTCTCCCCGCAGTTGGCGGAGCAGTTGCTGCAGCGGCTCGAAGCGATCGAACGGGATACCCGCGGCGCCGTCGAACTCTTTTTCGATACCCCCTCGGCCCTCGCCCGGCTGGAAGGGACCGGCCGGGTGGCGGTCGACGCCGCCGAAAGCCTCGGGCTGGTCGGCATGGCGGCCCGCGCCTGCGGCCTGGCCATCGATGCCCGCCTGCACCATCCGGCCGGCGCCTACCGGGATGCCTTCGATCATGTGGTCATCGAAGAAGATGGGGACGTCTTTGCGCGGGCGAATATCCGGCGGCGGGAAATCTACGATTCGCTGGGCTGGGTCAAGCGAGCGCTGCGTACCCTGCCGAATGGGGAGCTGCGCCGGGAGTTGCCGGCGCTGGCGCCGGAGAGCCTGTCGGTGGCCCTGGTCGAAGGGTGGCGAGGCGAGGTGGTGCATATCGCCCTGACCGACGGGCAGGGGAAGTTTTCCCGGTACAAGATCGTCGATCCCTCGTTCCGCAACTGGAGCGGCCTGGCGATGGCGTTGCGCGGCGAGCAGATCTCCGACTTCCCGCTCTGCAACAAGAGCTTCAACCTGTCGTACTGCGGGTACGATTTGTAAAATCCGCGCCTGATCCGTCAGATCAGTCGGATCGGACCGATCGGCCTGATCTGACGCGGCCGACTTCAATGCAAGGGAAGTACTTATGCTGAAAATCATCCGTGAACGCTGGCGCCAGGGGCATCGCACCG
>DATBML010000083.1:0-5647 GCA_036554885.1 Desulfuromonadales bacterium | reverse complement strand
AAAGGGCCAGATGCGCCGGACGGTCTCGCCGCGTCGTCGGTCGATATTTACCACAAGGACCTCTTCCTCGCTCTCCCCGGCCCGGGCCAGCATCTCCCCCTGGCAGCCGGCGACGAAGCTGCCGCCCCAGAAGAGAGCCCCAGCCGTCTGCCCACTGGGGTCGCTCTCGAAGCCGACCCGGTTGACGCTGACGACCGGCAGGCCGTTGGCCACGGCATGGGCGCGCTGGATGGTCGTCCAGGCCTCGCGCTGCCGCTGCTGTTCCTCCGGGGTGTCGTTCGGGTCGAAGCCGATGGCGGTCGGGTAGATGAGCAGCTCGGCTCCGGCCATCGCCATCAGGCGGGCCGCCTCGGGATACCACTGGTCCCAGCAGACCAGTACCCCCAGCCGCCCGACCGAGGTGTCGATGGGGTTGAAGCCGAGGTCGCCGGGGGTGAAGTAGAACTTCTCGTAGTAGCCCGGGTCGTCGGGGATGTGCATCTTGCGGTACCGGCCGGCGATGGTGCCGTCCTTCTCCAGGACCACGGCGGTGTTGTGGTAGAGGCCGGCAGCGCGCTTTTCGAACAGGGAGAGGACGAGCACCACGCCGAATTCCCGCGCCAGGGCGGCGAAGGTATCGGTGGCGGGGCCGGGGATCGGTTCGGCCTGGTCGAAGCAGCCGGTATCCTCGGTCTGGCAGAAGTAGAGGCCGGCGTGCAGTTCCTGCAGCACGATGAGCTCGGCCCCCTGCGCGGCGGCCCGGCGGATGCCGGCGATGCTCTTTTCGATGTTGGCGGCGCGGTCGGCGCTGCAGCTCTGCTGCACCAGGCCGACGGTCAGTTTCTGACTCATGGCAGCACTCCCCCGGGCAACTGCATGGTGACGCAATGCAGCGACCCGTGTTGCAGGATCAGCGGTAAACAGTCGATACCGATAATAGCACGATCCGGAAAAGCCTGCCCGACGGCGGCCAATGCGGCGGCGTCGCTGGCGTCCTGGTAGGTCGGGACCAGCACGGCGTCGTTGATGACCAGGAAGTTGGCATAGGTGGCCGGCAGCCGCGTCCCTTCCTCGTCGAATCTGGCGGCCGGCCAGGGTAGGGGGATCAGGCGGTAGGGCCGGCCGTCCCGGGTGCGGAAGGCCCGCAGCTCCTTCTCCATAAGATGCAGCGCCTCGTAGTGCTCGTCCTCCTCGTCGCTGCAGCGGACGTAGGCGATGGTGTCGTTCGGGCATAGGCGGGCGAGGGTGTCGACGTGGGAGTCGGTATCGTCCCCGGCCAGATAGCCGTTTTCGAGCCAGAGAATGCGCTCGGCGCCGAGCCAGCGGCGAAGCTCCGTCTCGACCCCCTGCCGGTTCAGGTGCGGGTTGCGGTTGGGGCCCAGCAGACATTCGGCCGTGGTGAGAAGAGTGCCGGCGCCGTCGCTTTCGATGCTGCCGCCTTCGAGGATCAGACCCGGAACCTGCCGCTCCAGTCGCCCGAAGGCGCCTGCCGCCTGCAGGCGGGCGGTGATCTGGTTGTCCTGGTCGGCGGCGAACTTGAGGCCCCAGCCGTTGAAGCCGAAATCGAGCAGGACCGGCACGCCCTCTTCGTAGACGGTGAGCGGGCCGAAGTCGCGGCTCCAGGTGTCGTTCGAAGGGATGACGAAGATGGCGACCCGCTCCAGCACCACTCCGGCCGCTGCGAGTTTGCGCCGGATCGTATCCGCTTCGGGAGCGACGACGAGCACCCGCTCGAAGCGGCTGATCTGCTTGATGATTTCAATGAAGACCGGCTCCACCACGTCAAGGACGGGGTGCCAGTCGCTGGTTTCGTGGGGCCAGGCGAGCAGGACGCCGTCCTGCGCTTCCCATTCAGCCGGTAAAGTGACATTCATGCTCGATTCCATCCTTCGGCGCTATTGCGTGCGGCGCATCCTATAAAAAAATCCGCCTGATTGCAATCCATTGCAGGTTCTGTGCTCATAGCCCGACGAGAACGCTCCTTACATAGTTGATGGTCCAGGCCAGAACGCCGAGGCCGGCGAGGAAAATCGTGACCAGTCGGACAGGCCGAGAGAAACGGATCGGGTGCCAGCCGGTGTGCCAGGGGAATTCGCCTCCGTACCGACGGCGCAGTTCGGATGCGGTGATCAAAAAGGTCAGCCAGACGGCAGCCAGGGCGAAACCGGACAGCACGTCGCTGAGCCAGTGGACGCCGAGATAGATGCGGCTGAATCCGACCAGGCTGGCCAGCAGGCTGCCGCTCAGCAGCAGAACCAGCCGCGACTGCCAGTTGCTGACAGTGCCAAGGGAGAAGTAGACGACCAGACCGCAGAAAAGCAGCGCGGTGAAGGCGTGTCCGCTCGGCAGACTGGCGGACCTGGTCTGCAGTCCGGGCAGGAAGGGGACTGGACGTGGCCGGTCGATGAGGAATTTCAGGAGGTAAACCAGCAGTTCGCCGCCTCCGAGGCCGACCAGCAGCAGCAGCGCCGAAAAGTCACGGTTGTCGAGGATCAGCCAGAGCAGGACCAGGCCGGCGAACACGGCGATCGCCGGCCCATTGGCCAGGGAAGTGACGACCAGCATGAGGGTGGTGACCGTCGGATGGTGCGTTTCCGCAAGCATTCCATAGAGCCGCCCGTCGATCCGGCCCAGAAAAGGGATATCGGCGGCCAGCCAGAGAAAGAGCAGGGCGAAAAGGAGACAAACCGAAAAGCCGATGGTCAGGTAGAGGCCCGATCCGTGCTGCAGGCTGAAGCGGCCGAGCAGAAAGATCCACAGGCGTGGGTAGCGGTTGGCGAAGCCGAGTACAGCGGGACTCTGGAGAAATGCCTGCCAGGCCAGCCTGACTTGCTGCCAGTGTCGCGAAACCCAGGGGACCAGCCGGGGAACAAACTTCTTCCAGAACAGCCCGTTGATGACCAGCACGATCAGCAGGATCGTCAACAGGAGGCTGAAGCGTCCGGTCCAGAGCTGTACCAGTTTCCAGCTGGCTCCGAAGAAATAGCCCAGGCCCGGGTAGGCCAGCCCCCAGAGGATGCCGCTGACCAGCGCGTAGAGAAAGAAAGCGCCGGGGCGCATTTGGGCGGTGCCGGCGACGAAGGGGATGAACGGCCGCAGAAAGCCGACAAAACGACCGAAAAAGACGCTCTTGCCACCGTGTTCCAGAAAAAAGATCTGCGATTTGCGCAGCAGTGCCTTGCGTTTGTGCATCAGCCGCAGGTGCATGAACACGCTGCCGAAGCGGGCGCCCAGCAGGTAGCTGAGCAGGTCGCCGGCAAGGGCGCCGACGGCCGAAACAGTTACCAGCAGAGTGTATGAACCCTTGCCATTGGCGGCCAGGAAACCGGCGAAAACGATCAGGACGCTGCCGGGGCAGAAGATGCCGATTACGGCCAGCGATTCGATGAAAGAGATGGCGCCGATCAAAGCGTAGTACGTTCCCCCGGAGGGAAGCCAGTCGAAAATCTCCAATAACCAAGTTTCCATCAATTGTCCTGAATATTGCCGATCAACGGGCAGGAGAAGCCGGACAAAACAGCTGAACCCTTATTTACAGGGATGGACAGGATAAACAGGATGAAAGCTACCGTGATCATGGCTCTTTATCCTGTCCATCCTGTGGATCCCTGTGAATTCGATTTTTTGGTGTTTCCGGGAACCGATTTCAGCCGGTAAATTGGAGATGCCAGAGATCAAAGACCGCGACCTTCTCCGCCCCGTAGCGGGCCAGAGTCTCCCGGACCTTCTCGACGGGACGCTCGGCGTCGTTTTCCCTCGGGCTTTTGGAAAAGAAGAGGTCGGCATAGGTGACGATCCTCTCTTCCACGGACAACGGCAGCATGTCGCGCACCGGAAGGGGAAGTTTCTGCAATTCGATCTCGCTGGCGCTCAAGCCGATGCCGATGTGGCGGTCGCAGACCAGGGCATGCCGGGGCAGACCTTCTCGCTCAAGCAGCTCGCGTCCCTTGTAGCCGTGGCAGAGATAGGGGCGATGACCATGGCAGCCGATTTCCGGAGCGTCGGTGAAAAGCATGCCGATGTCGTGCAGCAGCGCCGCTTCGTGGACGAAGTCGATATCCACACCCTCGGCGGCAAGGCGCCCGGCGATCTCCCTGGCCTTGCCGGCGACCCGGACGCTGTGGCGCAGAAGGATGCGATGGGCCTCGGTTCCGGCGGGGTAATATTTTTCGATCAGGCGTAGAGGATCCATGGACAATGATCGGTGCTCCGGGATAAGAGGCTTACCGCTCCTGCAGTGGCCGGAATGATTCGAGCATCTCATCGAACAGAGGGCGATAGCTTCCGAAATCGCTGGCGGGGGCGGAAAAGCTCACGATGTACCCCCGACTCTCGGTTCGCATAAAGACGGCAAGATGGGTTCGGGAGGCGCCCTTCCCGAAAAGCCTGGTTGCCTTGCCCCCCGGCAGTGTGACTTCTTTTTCCTCGGATATTTGCAGTGCGGGGCGCGCCGCCAGATAGTCGTCCCTCATGGCCACGGGTCCGTCGGCCCAGTGGCTGAGAGGACAGGCGACCACCGCTGCCCTGACCACCGGCTCCGTATGGTCTTTCAGAATGGAGGTTTGCCAATGCACGGTACACGATTCCGGTGGCCGGCCGCTTCCTCGTTCGAGCTTCCAGTCGGAGGGATATTCGATGGCAAAGGCCAGTTCGGCATCGAAATAATACGTTTCCAGGTGCTCGAGTATTCCCGCTTCTTCTGCAGGCCTGGGTGCGCACCCCGGCAAGAGAGCGAGCAGGAGCGGGGTGAAACAGCGCAGGAAGATAAGGCGGATGCGACAAAAGGACATCGGCAGCACCAGATAAAATGATAGGGTTCTGCTCCCAATTATGCCACAGCGATTACGAAAATGCTCCCGCCCAATCGCAACCGCTATCAGAACCTGCCTTACAGTATGCTTGACAGAATGATGATGCTGTCTATAATGGTGACAACTTTGGTCACATTTAGCCTTCAGGAAAGGAGTACACGCATGGCCGTCTGGAATTGCTCGAAATGCGGTTACGAAAAAGAGAGCCGCTGCAAGCCGAAAAAATGCCCCACCTGCGCGGAAGCCGAAACCTTCGTCAAGAAGTAAACAGTATCCGATCCCTCCATACCGAAGCCCGGCTGAAAGTTGCCGGGCTTTTTTTGTCCTCCAGCCCAGCATGCCGATGGTGTCGCCGCGGCAATCCTCTATACTTGAATCAAGAAATGCAGCCTCACGCGACGCCGCAACGAACGCAACGTTTAATCAGGAAACTTTACAAGTATGTCATTTACCGAAATGATATTGGCCAACATCTTGAGAGGCCCTTCGATTTTCGTTGCGTTCGTTGCGCCGTTGCGTGAGAACAGCCTTTAAGTTTGGATTACAGAAAACGAAGTGCGAGGAGAGAGACGATGGAGCGGGATATCCGCCTGCAAGGTCACCTCATCGATGATTTCATCCTCTCGCGGGTGCTCGATGCGATCGGGAGGCTGGGAGCAGATCACGAAATCCGCTCCCTGAGCATCGGTCATTTTCGTCAGGACCCCAGTACGGCCGTCATCCGGATTGTCGCACCGGATTCCGAGGTGCTGACAGAGGTGCTGCGCCGGGTGAGCGAGTGGGGAGCCGTGCCGATCGAGCCGATTTCGGCCCGGCTCGAACCGGCTCCGGCCGACGGCGTGTTGCCGGATAATTTT
>DATBML010000467.1:0-2901 GCA_036554885.1 Desulfuromonadales bacterium | reverse complement strand
TGGCAGTACCCATGATCCGGCCGCGGCAACCAGGAGAGTCTGGTAATCTATCACGGTAGGGTTCGAACGGTTTCAGGAGGGCGTCATGAAGCTGATCGGTGTCGTCGGTGCGGGACAGATGGGGAGCGGGATCGCCCATGTCGCGGCCCTCGCGGGATACGAAGTGCTGCTGCACGATATTGCCGCCCCGCTGCTGGAAAAGGCACTCGCTGCCATCGGCAGAAACCTGCAGCGGCAGGTGGACAAGGGGGTGGTCGAAGCATCGGCCGTCGTGCCTGCCGTTCGGAGAATCACAACGACCACGTCCATGGAGGAGTTTTCCGCCTGCGACTTCGTTGTCGAGGCGGTGCCGGAGTGCCTGGAGCTCAAGCTGGACATCTTCCGCCGGCTCGACAGAATTCTCCGCCCGGGCGCCATCCTGGCCAGCAACACTTCCTCCATCTCCATCACCCGCCTGGCCGGAGCGACCGGGCGGCCGGAGCGGGTGATCGGCATGCACTTCATGAACCCGGTGCCGGTGATGAAGCTGGTCGAGGTCATCCGGGCTCTGACGACCGCGGAGGAGACTTTTGACGTCACCCTCGAACTGGCGGCGAAGCTGGGGAAGGAGGTTGCCGTCGCCCAGGATTATCCCGGCTTCATTGTAAACCGGGTGCTGATTCCGATGATCAACGAGGCGATCTTCGCCCACTTCGAGGGGATCGGCTCGGTGGAGGACATCGACAAGGCGATGCAGCTCGGCACCCACCAGCCGATGGGCCCATTCATTCTGGCCGATTTCATCGGTCTCGATACCGTCCTGGCGATCATGAACGTCCTCTTCGAGGGGTATCGCGATGCGAAATACCGACCCTGTCCGCTGCTGGTCAAAAAGGTCGAAGCCGGGCATTTCGGACGCAAGAGCGGCAAGGGATTCTATGACTACAGCCCGGTGCGATAGCTCCTCACCTCCGACTCGGCTCATTGCCGGCGCTGAATGCAAAAAAGGGATATCCGAACGGATATCCCTTTTGCGTGAAACGGAGCGGAAAGTCGTCAGGCCTTTTTGTCGCCGAAGACCTGTGCGCTGAAGATGTATATCTCGGTGTCTTCGGCCTGCCAGGCATCGGTCGGCAGACCGGCCTTGAGGCAGGTCTGGCGCAAGAACGTCTCACGGTCCCAGCCGTGTTCGGTGGCGACCTGGGGAAGCAGCACGCCGCGGTAATATCCCCTTTCCAGGTAGATGCCGTTTCTGCCGACTTCGATCTCTTCGATGCTGTCGATTTTCTTCAGAGGGGAGAGGACCGATATCTCCAGATCGAAGTTCTGCAGGTCTTCCTCTTTCATCGGATAGAATCGCGGATCCTTGGAAGCCGAAGCGACTGCCATCTCCGCCACTTCCCTGAAGAGCGGCAGTTCCGACTGGAAGTTGCCGATGCAGCCGCGCAACTGAGCGCCCTGCTTGATGGAGACGAAACAGCCGTTGCGCCGGTTGAGCGCCTTTTCTTCGCGCGGTTCGACATATTTTTTGCCGGTGCGCACGCAGGTCTCGATAGCCTTGCGGGCGATGTCGAGAAGGGCGGCTTGCTCATTGGCGTTCAAATCTTTTTCCACGGAGCCTCCTGCAGGTCGGATATCATCAAAGTGAATGGCTGGCTTTGAGCCGTCACACTATAGTCAAATCCGTCGTTTTTTTCAAGAAATTCGGATCGGCTCCAGCCCTGACCGGCAGTGTCCCTCAAAACCGGGGAGAATCTCACCAATCGGTTCCGGCCGTGCAGGCTCGGCTTGCCCGGAGAGTCGAACAAAAAAAACAAAAAGGCACCCTTCGTCGAGGCCGGACAACCTCTCGGGCACCTTCTATCAAGAATAGTAAATGTTTATAGAATCATTGCTCGCCGTCTGACGCCGGGTTCCGGAAACCCGGACGCCCGGCGTCTCCTCGGTGAAGCCGGCGAGACTGCTGTTTTATTCAGTGGTTGACGACCTGCGCCTGGGTCGAGCCGTGCACGAGCACCGAAGCGCCCTCTTTGCTGATCCACAGTGCGCCGCAGTCGCCACATTCCTGAAGGTTCTCGGCAAAACCGTCAGAGTGCGTATCGAGTTCGACGCGGGTTTTGTTTCGGCAGATGGGGCATTCCATGGCTGAGCTCCTTTGTGTTATTTGGTTATAATTCCCAAACCTGTTTGGAATATACCCTCCCGAACGACCATATGCAAGGGTAAAGAGCAATAAAAATGTTTTAAATCAACTATTTATGAAGTATACGGTTTGCTGTGCATAACGATTGTTTATGTTTTTTTCAGGTGCTCTTGAGCGACTATCGTATTAAAACCCTAACTTGGCGTAAAATTTGAATTTATTGTAATATATAACCATATTTGCAATTTACTATTGTATTTGGTCTGACCATTTTGGCGTGCAAATAAAAAAAGGCCCCTTTCCGCAACACGTTCGCTTAACGTGTTGAAGAATCTCGCGGGGACTCAGAAGGGAACGGCCCCACCACTGGCGTGTCGCCATGGCGGGGCCGTTGCTTTTGCTGAGAAGAAATTTTACCAAGGATTTTGAACGGCAAGTTCAAGTCGCAGCAGGCGATTGTTGCGAGGCCTCCAGGCGCCCGCCGCGTCGCTACTGCCAAAGCCGGATAAGCTCCCCGTCGTTGCGGGAGCCGACCGCGTGCCAAAGCGAGATCAAAGGAACGCAATCATCCTGTATGTCATAGATGAGGCAATACTTAGAAGGTGGCGAGTCGAAGTAAACCTCCCGCAGGACAACCTGCTGCCCTCTAAAAATGAATGCCGCCTTGGTGCCTATCTCGTTGTACTGCTCTATTCTCTCCTCTTGGGCATCTACCCTATCGAGGAACTTCTCTGCAACCTCGGCACCGTATCGCTCCGCAATGTCGAAGAAGTAGTGTC
>DATBML010000443.1:0-2156 GCA_036554885.1 Desulfuromonadales bacterium | reverse complement strand
CTCTCCCGACAGGAGGTCGCGCTTGACCTGTACTGCGGCATCGGCGGCATCGCCCTGCACCTGGCGGCCGACGCCGGCCGGGTGATCGGCATCGAATCCGTCGAGGATGCGGTCCGCAACGCCAAGGAAAACGCTCGCATGAACGGGCTCGCCAACTGCACCTTTCTCGCCGGCGACGCCGCTGAACTGATCGAGGATCTCGTCTCCCAGGTCCAGCCGGGAAGCGTGGCCGTGCTCAACCCGCCGCGCGGCGGCTGTGAGCGGCAGGTGCTGGAGGCTCTCGCGGAACTGCAGCCGCGCACGCTGATCTATGTCTCGTGCGCTCCCGAGACTCTGGCCCGCGACCTCGACATCCTGGCCGGGCTCGGCTACCGGGCGGCCGAGGTGCAACCGGTCGACATGTTCCCGCAGACACCGCACGTCGAATCGGTCGCCCGTCTGGAGCCGGCGGGTGGCAGAAAGACCGGGAGAACGGGATGACTCCAGCCACCGGGAGCGCCCTGCTGCTGCTTGCCGCCGGCCTGCTTCACTCCTTCAGCCTGATGTGCCGCAAGCTGCCGCCGTCGCGACGTCCCTCCGTCTATCCGTTCACTCCACTCGGCCGGGGGGCAATCGATTTCGGCTGGATCATCCTCTTTCTGGCCGGAATCCGCCTCGCCTTCGGCCTCTCCCTCTGGCTCGGCATCGCGGCGGCGATCATCTACTTCGCCATCCTCCCCTTCGTCTTCCAGCCCTCCCTGGCGCGGATGCTGGGGTTCCGCAACCTGCGGGATTATCTGGATACGGTGGACAGGGAGAAATCATCCTGAAAGCAAGGTGCGCCATGCCCGATATGGGCATGTCTCGAATTACTGCTTCAGCTCGGCCAGCCGCGCTTTTGCCTGGATGGCATAGGGGGAGTCGGGATACTTTTCGATGATCTCCCGATAGAGCTTGCCGGCATGTTCGGCATTGGTCTGCTTCTCCTCGAATTGCGCCGTCTCGTAGAGTTCCCTGGCCCGGTCGCCGCAACCGGCCAGGGCCAGAGCGAGCAGAAGCACCAGCAATAGTCTGCGCATCACCGATCTCCTTCACCTTGGATTTTCATACCACCGCAGCAGTGTAGCAGCTGAAGCCACGCTTTGCACGCTTCCCGTCTAGCTCCCGGGTACTCGGAATCCTTGCAAATCTGGCTGCAACCCACTATAGTGTCACGAAATTTTCCACCCTTAAAGAAACGCGAATGTCCATGAAAACTCTCGATTGCCGTGCCCATAAATGCCCCCACCCCGTGGTCGAAACCCGCAAACTGCTGCTTGCCGAGCCTGGCAGCTCGCTCACCGTTCTGGTGGGTGACATAGCCGCCCGGGAGAACGTCTCCCGATTCGCCGTCGGCCAGGGCTACCAGGTTCTGGTCGAGGCGACCGAAGGGGGGTTCGCCCTCAAGCTCAGCCCCGGCACGAAGCCCATCGAAGCGGCGGCGGGAGCGGCCATGCAGGGGAAGACGGTCGCCTTCATCGCCGCCGATACCATGGGGAGCGGCAGCGATGAGCTGGGACGCATCCTGCTGAAGAATTTCCTCTTCACGCTGACCGAACTGGAGGCCGTCCCCGATGTCCTGCTCTTCGTCAACGCCGGGGTGAAGCTCACCACCGAGGACTCCGAAGCGCTGGAGGCCCTGGAGAACCTCGCCTGCCTGGGGGCCGACATCGCCTCCTGCGGCCTCTGCCTCGATTATTATCACCTCAAGGATAAACTGGCGGTGGGACGGGTCACCAACATGCTCGACATCGCCGAGACTCTGCTGAAGGCGGGGCGGATCATCCGTCCCTGAAAAATTCGAATACGGAAGTAGTTCGTAGCCTGGTGGCGCGCCCGGTCTTCAAAACCGGTGAGGGGCGTATCCCGTCCCTGGTGAGTTCGATTCTCATCTACTTCCGCCAATAATCATCCAAGACAATCCAGCACGACCCAGAAGACCCGCTTAAATAGCGGGTTTTTCTGTTTTTAGTGTCCGGCAAAGAGCGACAGTATCTGTTGACATCCGGCTCAATAAGGGGTAGAAATTTAGACAGCTCTACCCCACTTTCAAATTCACTACCCCTGATCTGGTGAAACCGTTGAGCAAAGTCACCAAAGCACTGACCGAGATACAGATTGAAGCGGCAACTCCGCGG
>DATBML010000400.1:0-6929 GCA_036554885.1 Desulfuromonadales bacterium | reverse complement strand
GCCTGATCCAGAGCAGATAAGGCTTTTTTCTCATCTGCGGAAGGAATTCCGGATAGAGCCTCCTCCAACCGCAGATGGTAGGTTGCGGTACGGATCTGGGTATCCATGATCGCGTCGACAAGAACCTCATCAATCAGCAGTCTCTCACTGGTACGTTCGACCGACAAGAGAAGAAGAATTGAGAGCATACCGAACAAAAAGACTGTTGTCGGCATCCAGTACCATTGCCGCAATTTTCCAGGTCCGGGCATAAACTCCTTCTCATCCCCTTCTTGAGAGTGGGAATGACATACTTTGGTTCTTCACCCCCGGATGAAGGAATCTGCCGCCTTGAACAACTGTTCAAGCTCCTCGACGCTGCGCCCCTCGGCATAGACCCGAACTACCGGCTCGGTACCGGACTTGCGAAAGAGCACCCACGTACCGTCGCGGAAAATGAATTTGGCGCCGTCGACGGTGACCACCCTGTCTACCTTTTTCCCCGCCAGCTCGGTCGGCGGCACAGCGAGTTTGCCGGCGTAGGCATCTTCGAGTTCGGGGGAGAGGCGGATATTCTCGCGCCGGGTATGGAACTCACCGACGCGGCGGTAGAGTTCGCCCAGCAGCACGGTCAGCGGCTTGCCCTCGACTGCCGCCATTTCCGCCACCAGCAGACAGGCGAGAATGCCGTCCTTGTCCGGCACGTGCCCGCGCACGGTGAGCCCGGCGCTCTCTTCGCCGCCGATCAGAATGCGATCCTGGCTGATGTAGTCGCCGATGAACTTGAAGCCGACCGGCGTCTCCAGCACTTCGAGACCGTGGTAGGCGGCCACAGCATCAACAAAATGCGAGGTAGCGACCGAACGGGCGACGGCGCCGCTCTTCCCCTTGACCCGCACCAGGTAGTCGAGCAGCAGGGCCAGGATATAATTGGGCTCGATGAAAGTTCCGTCACCGTCAACGATGCCGTAGCGGTCGGCGTCGCCGTCGGTGGCCAATCCGAGGCGAATTTCCGGGTCCCGCTTGACCATAGTGATGAAGTCGCCGATGTGGCTCTGAGACGGATCGGGCGGCAGACCGCCAAAATAGGGATCGCGATGGTCGTGGAGGGTCAGAACCTTGACGCCCGCCTCCCTCAGCAGCACATCGAGATATCCCCGGGCGGTCCCGTACATGGGATTGACGGCGGCCGTCATCCCTGAGGCGGCGAGAGCTGCAAAATCGATCAGTCCTCGCACCTGCTTGAAGTAAGGTTCGCGAGGGTCGATCTCCTCGACCAGCCCGGCCCGCGAGGCCTGGTCGAGAGGCATCTCCTTGAAACAGATCCCGCCAACCATGGCGTTGGCCCGTTCCTCGATGTCGCGGGTCGTTTCCGGCAGCGCCGGCCCACCGGTCTCCGGGGAGAACTTGAGGCCGTTGTACTCGGGAGGGTTATGACTGGCGGTGAAGTTGATACCGCCTGCGGTCTGGCGCCGAAGGATCTCGAAGGCGATGACGGGGGTCGGCGTGTCGCGGTCGCAGATGAACGACTTGATGCCGGCGCCAGCCAGCACTCGCGCTGCCTCTCGGGCGAACTTCTCGCCCATGAAGCGGCTGTCGTGGCCAATCACCAGCCCCTTCCCTGCCACACCCCTGGCCCGCAGGTGATCGGCGATTGCCTGGGTTATGACCCGCACGTTGTCCAGAGTGAAATCCTCGCACAAGATCCCCCGCCAACCGGAGGTTCCGAAACTGATACGCGACATGTACAGCCCTCCTGATTGTCGAATTAATGCCAGGTTGTCGCTCTTGCCCGAAAGAATACCATACCAGACAGGAAAGGGCATGAAGGTAGAAAGGAAAGAACGCGGCGACCCCGGCTTCCGCCCGAAGCCGAACACGCATCCCCCCCCCGGGGCGGGCGACGCAACCAGGGGTCAAGGCTTCACGCATCCTTATTCGGCAGTTTGCGGCGAAGGATAATTTTCTATTCCCTCGACATAGGGGCAATCGCCAGGCAGAATCCCCTGGCGAATAGTGCGGGGAGTGAGCGGGGTGCAACCGGGACGAGCCACATGACGGTTCTCGTAGACGGTGCAGAGGCGGGTAAGGGGGTCAAGTTTTTCGCAAGGTATGTCGGTATAGTAGACCGTGCCCTCGAATTCTATCTTCTCGTAGCAGCAGCGCCCGCAGCGCCGACATATTTCTTCCCGCAGACGAATGTGCGACAAGGTTGGTTCCTCCATTTTTTTCATTACAGTAGCGAATGGCCGGCAACGGGTCAAGGCGGAAAAGAATTCCTCGGACCCCATTGCCGGACCAAATAAGTGACTAAATAAGTGTTGACAAAAATAAAATAAATGCCCGATAATGCCGGTCTGGGCTAAAAAGAAACAGAACCGTAAGGAGGCTTCACCCATGCAGTGTCAAACCGTACTTCCCGGTACCGAGTGTACCTTCTGGGCCAAGCAGGGCTGTACTTTCACTGGCAATGCTTGCCAGAACATCGTTGAGGATTGTGTCGGCTGCGATCGCATTGTCGAGGGAACCATCGGCAAAGTCTGTTCCGCCGCCCCGTCTCCCACTCGCAAGTGGGCCGCCGGGCTGTGCAACATTGCTACCCATCGCAAGATCGAGATCAAGACCGAAGATGCGAAGATCAACCCCCTCAAAGCTTCGAAAAAAGCTTCCGCCAAGAAGAAGTAAACACCTCTTCCAGGCAGCAGAAAATGAAAGGCAGGCGAGAAATCGCCTGCCTTTTTTCATTCCGTTTCGCATCCAAAACCTGACAGCAAAGGTCATAAGATCTATCCGCAGATTACGCAGATTTCACGGATTAAACCGAACCTGGATTGCTGGATATTTAATCTGCGTCCATCTGCATAATCAGCGGAATATTTGGTTTTTCATAGAGGCCAAGGTTTTGCTTCGGGCAGAGCTGTTGAATAGTTACCGGAAAAATACAAACAGCAGCGGCACAAGGAAGGCGGTGAAAAGTCCGTTGAGGCCGATGGCCAGACCGGCAACGGCGCCGCCGAGGCGATCCACTTCCAGCATGCGCGCGGTACCGATGCCGTGAGAAGCGGTGCCGACGGCCAGCCCCACGGCGGCTGAACCTTTCAAGCCGATCAGCCGGCAGAATTCCGGACCACAGATCGCTCCGAGGCAACCGGTCAGAACGACAATGGCAGCGGTCAGCGGAGCAATGCCACCGATCTTTTCGACAATGCCGATGGCGATGGGTGTGGTCACCGACTTTGGAGCAAGCGAAACAATCACCGAACGGCTTCCGCCGAGGAGCCAGGCCAGACCGGAAGCACTGACCACCGAAGTAATCGCTCCCGCCAGAACGCCGAACAAAATCGGTATCTTCTTTGTCAGGATCTCCCGGCGACGGGTATAGAGGGGGACAGCCAGGGCCACCACGGAAGGGCCCAACAGGAACAGCACATAGCGGCCACCGACCGCATAGCTTTCGTAGGGAATACCGAACAAACACAGGAAAACGATAATGCTGACGATGGAAAGTGCGACCGGGTTAAGCAGGATGCTGCCGGTGCGCAGGTAGATTTTTTGTGCCAGGGCAAAGGCGACGAGGGTCAGGCCGACGCCGAACAGCGGCGAGACGAGGAGGTCATGCATCCGGCGCCGCTCCCCTCTTCTCGAGCCACGTCACGGCCCATCCGGTCACGGCCATGACCACGAAAGTACTTAGGACGGTAGCGACGGTGATCGGCAGCCACTCCAGGCGGATCAGGTCGAAGTAGACCATGACACCCACCCCGGCGGGAACGAAAAAGAGAGCCATATGGGAGAGCAGCAATTCAGCCGCTTCTTCCAGCCACTCGACCCGGACGACGCCGGCCGCCAGGAAAACCAGCAGCAGGCCCATCCCGACCACGCTCCCCGGAACGGGCAGCGCCAGCCGGCGGGACAGCAGTTCGCCCAGAAACTGCATAGTCAACAACAAGGCAAAGCCGCGAACCATGAAAATTTCTCCGTCGGTCGGTGCGGATGATTCGGCGGACCTGCCGAACACCTCAAAGTTCTGCCTTCAATCCTTCGACCACCGCCGCGACCTCGTCCCGGACTTCCTTGGCTGCCGGCGAGCGCTCCCGCATCAGGAACTCCTGGAAGGCCTGCAGAGCTTCCCTGGGTTTTTCCTGATCGAGACAGATATTGCCAAGGGTCAGATAGGCGAAGGCGAATCCCGGGTCGAGTCGCAGTGCCTCCCGGCAGGACTTCGCTGCCGACTCGAGGTCACCGGTGTCGTAGTACATTTCGGCCAGGTTGAAATGCGCCTGGGGATCATCCGGCTCGAGTTCCAGCACCTGACGGTAACGCGCCAGCGCCTCGTCATTTTGGCCTTGGGCATAGCAGGCATCGCCGAGCGAATTGAGGGCAAAAATGGAATCGGGCTCAAGACGCAGGGCCTTTTGATAGCACTCTACCGCCTGCTCCAGCCGCTCCTGGTTGAAATGAACCAGCCCCATGCTGACCCAGGCATCCGACTCGGTCTCATCCAATGCGAGAATCTGCTGGTACGTTCGCAAAGCTTCCTCCGCCTGCTGCGCCTCGAACAGCGCATCGCCCAGCGCATAGAGAATGTCGACTTTCTCCGGGTCGAGTTCGCGTGCACGATTGAAGGAGGCAATCGCTTCCCGCAGCTTGCCGTCCTCGGCCAGTGCCTCGCCGAGCAAAAAATGTCCTTCCGCCGAAGCAGGGTCATCCTTCAGCACCTGGCGAAAGCAGCGGATGGCGACAGCGTAATCACCAATATCCATCGCCTCGCGCCCTTTGCTTAAAACTGAATCGTCCGGTTGCATCCCCATTTCCCCTTTCGTCGTCAGGTTACATCAGTAGCCAAGATTTTCGTTGATCAAACAAACCTGCAGATCGGTCGCCCGAGGCCGCCGCTCGATGATCGTGGTGATGCGGCAGATGCGTTGGGGCGAGTTGCAGTCGTTGCACAACCCGGTCTTCGAACACGGCGTATCGAAGCCGAGACGGCGGGCGTTGGGCGGACATGCAACTTCCTTGACGCGTTTCAAGGCGCTTTCGATGGTCGTTGTAATCTTGTTGGAGCCAGCCACCACGATGACTTTACGCGGCCCGAAGGCCATGGAACAAACGCGGTTGCCGGTGGCATCGATGTTGATCAGGTGACCGCCGACGGTCAGAGCATTGGTGCTGCTGAAAAACAGGTCGCAGCCGAGTTGCTCCTGCATGACCTGACGCCGCTCTTCCTGGGCCAGCTCAGGACGGCTGTGGGAAAGAACGGTCTTGCCTTCCGCTTCCAGCCGACTGATAAGACCGAGCTCTGCCAGGGTCATGGACCCGCCGAAACCCACCCTGCCCGCCCCTGCAGCCTCGGCGCACAGCCACTCCAGGGCTCCCTGCCGGTCGTCGAACAACATGGCCTTGAAACCGTTTTTCTCCAGGGCAGCCGCCGCCTGCTCCATCAGTCTGCGGCGATGCCAGCGCAGATTCTCGTCCATATCGTCGCACCTCACCGTAAGCGATAATCGTTCAGCATATCATCCAGAAGTTCCAGACCATCGAGCAGCCCCCAAGGGGTGCTGGCCACCTTCAGAACCTTGACGCCCAATTCCCGTTCGAGATCAGCAAGAGAAACGTCATCGAGAAAAACTTCGTCCCCCTCCCTGAGCACCACGTCGGGAACGAGCAATGCCTGCCCGATATCCCTGCCCTTGAGCTCGCGCAGGACATCCCGACCGGTCAACAGGCCGGTCACCGAGACGTGGCCGCCGAAGAAGTCGTTACGGACCGGGTAGAGATGGATCATTGTGCCGGTTTTGGTCGCAAGCTCGGCGACAAAGCGAGACAGCTCCTCCCTGGCCGATTCACCGGTAAAGGTGGCGACGGCTGAAAGCTGAAGGGAGGAGGCTTCGCTTAGCACCACGGCGGCCTCGGCGCGAAACTGCGGAATCAGCCCCACGCCGTTTTCCACCTGGGCCAGGTCTTCATAGGCGGCCAGAGGCGGAAAGTCCAGGCCCGCCTTGAGATAGAGCTCGTCGGCAGCAAAGACGAAGCGTGAGCCGCAATTGCGGAGAAAACGTTCCTGATAATCGTGAATCGATGTCAGGATGGCGCGTGCCTCGGTCGCCGTCGGCGGTCGCAAATCGGGTAGCCGCTGCCGGTAGCCGGTCAGCCCCACCGGTACCACTGCCAGAGAGAGAACCCAGGGATAGAGGACCACCAAATCTTCAATTGTGCGTGCGAGTTCCGGGCCGTCATTGATTCCGGGGCAGAGGACGACCTGCGTATGGATCTCGATCCCCGCCCCGACGAGGCGCTTGAGCAACTCGAGAATCGGTGGCCCCTGGCGGCCGAGCATGCGGCTGCGCAACTGCTCGTCGGTGGCGTGCACCGATACGTAGAGGGGGGAGAGCCGCTGCCTGATGATCCGCTCGATGTCCACCTCGGTGACGTTGGTCAGGGTGACGTAGGAGCCGTAGAGATAGGAAAATCGGTAGTCTTCGTCCTTGACGTAAAGAGTGCGACGCATCCCTTTGGGGAGTTGGTGAACGAAGCAGAAAATACAATTGTTGCCGCACTGTGTCGGCTCGGGATGCTCAAAATGGAGCCCCAGGTCGGCATCGACGTCCTTTTCCACCTCAAGATCCCAAAGCTCGCCATCTTGCTTGCGCACCTCGAGCAGCAGTTCCTCGGCCGACGCATGTACCTGGAAATCGAGCAGATCGCTGATCACTTGACCATTGATGGTCAGAATGCTGTCGCCGGCTTCCAGCTCCAGTTCGTCGGCGATGCTGCCGGGCTCAACACCAATAATTTCAAGCATGCGCCCGCTCCTCAATCTCGGTCTCAGTGCAGGAGATCGAATCCCGGCAGATCCGCAGATTGCTCACTTTCATCTCATCGTTCCCAATGTCTTCAGTTGGAAGCGGGGGGCAGAGAACGTACACCGCGCAGGATGTAATGTAGACCGG
>DATBML010000371.1:0-11855 GCA_036554885.1 Desulfuromonadales bacterium | reverse complement strand
CCAAAGAGCACAACAATGCCAACATCCTCGTCATGGGAGGCCGGGTACTCACTCCTGAAGAGTCCTGCTGCATGGTCGGTGTCTGGCTCGATGCGGTTTTCGAGGGCGGACGACACCAGCGCCGCCTCGAAAAGATCGCCCAGATCGAAGAGGATATCCGGGCGGGTCGGATCTGAATTTCCCGAGTCGGAAGGGCAGGCCTCGGGCCTGCCTTTTCATTTCCAACTGTAAATCAATATAACCGTTATCGTTTTCGGAGGATTGACGAACATGTCTGAATTGCTCGCAACGTTCGACCCGGAAATTGCCCAGGCCATCCGTCGGGAGACCGAACGTCAGGAATACAGCCTCGAGTTCATCGCTTCGGAGAATTTCGTCAGCGAACGCGTTCTCGAAGCGCAGGGGTCGGTTTTGACCAATAAATATGCCGAGGGCTATCCCGGCAAGCGGTATTACGGCGGTTGCGAGTTCGTCGATGTGGCCGAACAGTTGGCCATCGACCGGGCCCGGGAATTGTTCGGGGCCGAACACGCCAACGTGCAGCCGCATTCCGGTTCCCAGGCAAACATGGCGGTCTATTTCTCCGTCTGCCAGCCCGGCGACACCGTCCTCGGCATGAACCTCGCCCACGGCGGCCATCTGACCCACGGCTCGCCGGTCAATTTCTCCGGCAAGCTCTTCAATATCGTTCCTTACGGTGTCAAAATGGAGACCGGGACGATCGACTATGAAGAGGTGGAGCGCCTGGCCCATGAGCACCGGCCCAAACTCATTGTGGTCGGTGCCAGCGCCTACCCCCGGACCATCGATTTCGCCGCTTTCCGGACGATTGCCGACAAGATCGGTGCCCTGGTGATGGTCGACATGGCCCACATCGCCGGGCTGGTGGCGGCAGGCGTCCACCCGAGCCCGGTGCCGTATGCAGAGTTCGTCACCACCACGACGCACAAGACCCTGCGCGGGCCCCGCGGCGGGATGATCCTCTGCCGCGAGGAGTTCGCCAGGAAGCTCAACAGCAATATCTTCCCGGGCATCCAGGGCGGTCCGCTGATGCACGTGATCGCCGCCAAGGCGGTTGCCTTCAAGGAGGCCCTAGCCCCGGAGTTCAAGGACTACGCCTCGCAGGTGGTGAAGAACGCAAGATCGCTTGCAGAGGGACTGACAAAACGCGGCTTCCGGCTGGTTTCCGGCGGGACCGACAACCATCTAATGCTGCTCGACTTCACCGGCACCGAGATCACCGGCAAGGTGGCCGAGGAGACGCTGGAAAAGGCCGGCATCACGGTCAACAAGAACGCCGTTCCCTTCGATACCCGCTCCCCTTTCGTCACCAGCGGCATCCGCATCGGCACGCCCGCCACCACGACCCGGGGGCTCAAGGAAGCGCAGATGGAGACCATTGCCGGCTGGATCGCCCGTGCTCTGGAAAACATCGATAACGGGAAGGAGTTGGCGGCTGTACGCGCCGAGGTCGGAGAGCTCTGCCGGCAGTTTCCCCTCTATGCCCATCGCCTGGTCTAGATGAACCGGCCGTCCTGGGAAGAGTACTTCATGGAAATCGCCCGCCTGGTGGCCCGGCGTTCTACTTGCCTGCGACGCCAGGTGGGGGCGGTGGTGGTGAAGGAGAAGAATATCCTGGCCACCGGCTACAACGGGACGCCGTCCGGGATCACCCACTGCTCCGAAGTCGGCTGTCTGCGGCAGAAGCTGGGTGTCCCTTCCGGCGAGCGGCATGAACTCTGCCGCGGGCTGCACGCCGAGCAGAATGCCATTATCCAGGCCGCCAAACACGGGACAAACATCGCCGAAAGTACCCTCTATACGACGCACTCTCCATGTATCATCTGCTCCAAGATGATTATCAATGCCGGCATCAGGCGCATCGTCTATCTTGAGGGTTATCCCGACACCCTGGCAGAAGAGATGCTGGATGAGTCGGGCATCGAGATTCGCGCGTACGATGCGGTCATGGCCAATAAGACTGGAGATGCGATGTGAAATGCCCATTCTGCGGTTTCGCCGACACCAAGGTAATCGACTCGCGTCTCGGCAAGGAGGGTAACAATATTCGCCGGCGCCGGGAATGCTTCGACTGTGAGCGCCGCTTTACCACTTACGAACGGATCGAGGAAACCCTGCCTCTGGTAATCAAGAAGGACGGTCGACGCGAACCCTTCGACCGGCAGAAGATCATTGCCGGCATGCAGCGTGCCTGCGAAAAACGGCCGGTCTCTATTGCCACCATCGAGAAAATGGTCGACCGTCTCGAGCTCTCCCTGCAGGAGTCGGGGGAGAAGGAGATCGAATCGAGCCGCATCGGCGAGTCGGTGATGGAGGCGTTGCACGAACTTGACGAGGTGGCCTACGTCCGATTCGCCTCGGTATACCGGCAGTTCAAGGATATCAATGAGTTCATGTCGGAACTCAAGGACCTGCTGGCCAGGGATCGGGTTGATTCCAAGGGTTGAGGTCACTGCATCCTCGCCGGCGCGGTGATGAACTACCATCGCAAGCCTGGAGCCTGAAAATCGCATGTCCCGGGATGAGCGTTTTATGAGGCGGGCCATTGAACTGGCGCGCCTGGGAGAGGGGCGTACTCGCCCCAACCCGGCGGTCGGCGCGGTCATCGTCAACGACGGCGAAGTAGTCGGTGAAGGATATCATCCGCAAGCAGGGGAGCCGCATGCCGAGATCTTCGCCCTGCGCCAGGCAGGAGCAAAGGCGCGCGGCGCCGAACTTTACGTCACCCTTGAACCCTGCTCCCATTATGGCCGCACCGGGCCTTGCGCCGAAGCCGTCCTGGCTGCCGGCATTCGTCGGGTATGCATCGGCACCGTCGATCCCAATCCCCAGGTTGCCGGCCGCGGCATCGTACTTTTGCGGTCGGCCGGGGTCGAGGTGTGCGTCGGCGTTCTCGACGCCGATTGCCGGCGGCTGATTGCCCCCTTCGCTAAACACGTCACTACTGGTCTTCCTTTTGTCGTTCTCAAGTCCGCAATGACTCTAGACGGCCGCACGGCCACGGTCACCGGCGATTCCCGCTGGATCACCGGTGCCGAAAGCCGTGCCTGGGTGCATCAGCTGCGTGATCGTATGGATGCCGTCATGGTCGGCATCGGAACGGTGCTGCGGGATGATCCTCTGTTGACCACGCGATTGCCGGAAGGGGGTCGGGATGCGGCTCGCATCGTAGTCGATTCCCGGTTGCGGATTCCCGAATCGTCGGCCATTCTCGGTGTTGAATCGGCGGCGCCGACCATCATTGCCACCACGCATGCCGCACCCGCGGAGAAGATCGCCCGTCTCGAAGCGCGCGGGGCGCATGTTGTGGTGACCGCCGCCGGCGAGGAAGGGGTCGACTTGCGTGATCTGCTGCGCCAACTCGGTTCATCCGGTATCCAGAGCATACTCCTCGAAGGGGGGAACATCCTCAATGCATCGGCCTTGAAGGCTGGTCTCATCGATCGGGTCATGATTTTCATCGCGCCGCTACTGCTTGGCAGCGGCGAGGCTCCGGGAGTCTTTGCCGGCCCCGGCGCGGAACGCCTCGCCGATGCCTTGAGGATTGCCGCGGTTCAGGTCCGGAGGTTCGGTGACGACACTCTTATAGAAGGGGAGGTGCGCCAATGTTCACCGGCCTGATTGAAGATCTTGGAACGGTACGGGAGCTTAGGCGGGAAAGCAGTCGGGTTCGCCTGACCGTCGGGACAGCCATCCCGTCGACGGAACTCCATCTCGGCGACAGCGTCGCCGTCAACGGCATCTGCCTGACGGTGGTCACCATCGGCAACGGCAGTTTCACTGCCGACATTTCCCCCGAAACCCTTGAGCGTTCGACCCTGATCGACCTTTCCGCCGGCAGCCGGGTCAATTTGGAGCGCGCCCTGCGGCTCAGCGACCGCCTCGGCGGCCACCTGGTCAGCGGGCATGTCGACGCGGTTGCCACCATCAGCGAGAGGCTTCTGGACCACAACGCGGTTCGTTACACCTTCCGCCTGCCCGCCTCGGTCAATCGATTTGTCGCGGAAAAGGGCTCGGTCGCCATTGACGGCATCAGCCTGACGGTCAATGGCGTGACGGACGAGACCTTTTCCGTCGCCGTTATCCCGCATACTCTAACGATGACGACGCTGCAGGAGAAGAATAGCGGTGACCGCGTGAATATCGAAACCGATATTATCGCTCGCTACATCGCCCGTCTTCTCGGGGTAGAGGAGACACGTTCGAAGGCTACTCTTAACCTCGATTTTCTTGCCAAGAACGGTTTTCTGTGACATAGTTACAGGCCTTTTATAAGGACGTATCTGATGCCGATAAACAAGATTGAAGCCGCCATCGAAGATATTCGCCAGGGGAAAATGGTGATCCTGGTCGATGATGAGGACCGGGAAAACGAAGGGGACCTGGCCATGGCCGCCGAATTGGTGACCCCAGAAGCCATCAACTTCATGGCCAAAGAAGGGCGGGGGCTGATCTGCCTCTCTCTCACCGAGCAACGTGCCGATTTCCTCGAACTGCCGCTGATGGTGCGAGAGAACACCTCTTCCTTCGGTACCGCTTTCACCGTCTCCATCGAGGCGCGCCGGGGAGTCTCGACCGGCATTTCTGCGGCCGACCGGGCGCGGACCATCCAGGTGGCCATTGCCGACGAGTCGACGGCGATGGATCTGGCGCGACCGGGCCATGTTTTCCCGCTGCGCGCCAAAAAGGGCGGGGTGTTGGTGCGCGCCGGCCAGACCGAAGGTTCGGTTGACCTGGCCCGCCTGGCGGGTCTGAAGGCGGCCGGCGTCATCTGCGAGATCATGAACGATGATGGCACTATGGCGCGAATGCCGCAACTCCAGGAGTTCGCCCGGAAACACGATCTGAAGGTTGTCACCATCGCTGACCTGGTCGCCTACCGGATGCGCAAGGAGTTGCTGGTGCGGAGGGCCGCCGAGACGACCTTGCCGACTCCTTTCGGCGGCGACTTCGAGGCCATTGCCTATGAAAACGATGTCGACCGCGCCCAGCACCTGGCGCTGGTCAAGGGGGAGATCGATCCCGAGCAGCCGGTGCTGGTGCGAGTGCACTCCGAGTGCCTGACCGGGGACGTTTTCGGCTCCCAGCGCTGCGACTGCGGTGACCAACTGCACGCCGCCATGGTGCAGATAGCCCAGGAGGGGTGTGGGGTTATCCTGTACATGCGCCAGGAGGGGCGTGGCATCGGCCTGATAAACAAGCTCAAGGCCTATGCCCTGCAGGACAAGGGGCACGATACGGTGGAGGCCAACGAGGTCCTCGGCTTCAAAGCGGACCTGCGTGATTACGGCATCGGCGCCCAGATCCTGACTGAAATCGGCGTGCGCAAGATCCGCCTGATGACCAACAATCCCAAGAAGATTGTCGGCCTCGAAGGATATGGCTTGGAGATCGTCGAGCGGGTGCCGATCCAGGTGGCGGCCACCGGCGCCAACATCAAGTATCTCAAAACCAAGCGCGAGAAAATGGGACATCTGCTGGAAAACCTTTGAGGCGTGCGGATCGGGCGCTTTGCTGTCCTGTTTCCGCAGCCATGAATGAAGAACAGTGCAAGGGGGTTTGAAATGTCCAAGATCATCGAAGGGAAGCTCGATGCCACGGGGTTCAGGTTCGGCATCGTCGTGAGTCGTTTCAACAGTTTTATTTCCGACCGCCTGGTCGAAGGCGCCCTCGATGCTTTGGTGCGGCATGGAGCCGAGGCCGACAGCGTGCAGATCGTCCGTGTCCCCGGCGCCTACGAAATTCCCATGACGGCGAAGAAAATGGTTGAGACAGCCCGTTACGATGCCGTCATATGCCTGGGCGCCGTGATTCGCGGCGCAACGCCTCATTTCGATTACGTCAGCGCCGAGGTATCCAAGGGGATTGCCGCTGTCAGCCTTGAATCGGGTGTCCCGGTCACCTTTGGCGTGCTGACCACCGACAACCTCGAGCAGGCCATCGAGAGGGCCGGAAGCAAGGCCGGCAACAAGGGATTTGATGCTGCCGTCAGCGCTATCGAAATGGTCAACCTGTTCAGGGCTCTCTGATTTCCATGACCAAGGGAATCCGTCGGCAGGGGCGCGAATTCGCACTCAAGATCATTTACAGTCTGCAGGATCAGGAGGAGCCCGTCGAGGCGATCCTGGCCGATTTCTGGCAGAATTTCCGTTTCCAGAACGATATCCTCGGCGAACCGATCGAAGTGGCGGAAGGTCCACTGCCATTCGAAGTGCGGAGGTTTGCTGAAGAATTGATTCTGGGAGTGGCCGAAAACTTGGAGAAGATTGACCAGGTGATCGAAGAGCACTCCACCAACTGGGCCCTCGACCGCATGGCCCGTGTCGATCTGTCGCTGTTGCGCATGGCCACCTACGAGTTGCTGTTTCAGCCGGAGACCCCGACCAGCGTCATCATCAATGAGGCGATCGAGATCGGCAAGCGATTTGGCACCAAGGAAACGCCGGCCTTCGTCAATGGCATTCTTGACAAGATCTCCCGCGTTTACAGGCCAGCCCCCTGATGATGCAACTGCACCTCCTTGACAAGCCGGTAGACCGTATTGAAGGGGAGGTGGCTGTAGCACTGTTTTTTCTCGACGAACGCCCGCCGACTGGACCGGCGGCTCTCCTCGACTGGCGGTTGAACGGGCGGTTGACCGATCAGTTGCTGCAGGGGATGGTTTCCGGTTGTACCGGCGAACACCTGCTGGTGCGTAGCAACGGCAAAATCGCCGCCGACTGGGTTCTCTTCGTCGGCGGCGGCAAACACCGGGGGCTGGGGGAAAACGACTGCTGCGAGCTGCTGCGACATCTATTTACGACCTGTTGCCGGGCGGGGTTCTTCCGTATCGTCCTGGGGCTGGCACTGCCTGCCGGGATAACCGCCGTCAGGCTGCAGAAATTGGTACGCGAGGCTATGGCCGAGACGGCGCCGGATAACCTCGAATGCCTGCTCAGCGTTGTCGATGATACCGTACGCCTTGTTTAGGCGGTTTGTTTATCGGCGGGGCCCACAAGGTTCAGCCTGAACTAATGCAAGGGGATGCCATGAACGTAATCAAGGTAGGTCTGATTGGCTTCGGTACCATCGGTACCGGCGTGATCAAGGTTTTCCAGCACAATGCCAGGGTGATCGAGGAGAGGCTTGGTGCCCGCCTGCAGCTTGCCAAAATCGCGGATCTTGACATCACGACCGACCGGGGCGTCAGTCTCGAATCCGGGGTCCTCACCGCCGATGTCAATGAGATTCTCAATTCCCCCGAGATCAAGGTCGTCGTCGAGTTGATTGGCGGATATGAGCCGGCCCGCACCTTCGTTCTGAAAGCGATCGAGAGCGGCAAGCATGTGGTGACGGCCAACAAGGCCCTGCTGGCTCTGCATGGCGAAGAGATACTGGCCGCCGCGGCCGCCAGGGGCGTTTCCGTCATGTTCGAGGCGGCGGTGGGAGGAGGCATCCCCATCATCTCCGCCATCAAGGAGAACCTCTGCGCGAACAACTTCCGCAGTGTCTTCGGCATCTTGAACGGCACCTGCAACTACATCCTCACCCGGATGACCAACGAGGGACATGATTTCGCCGAGGTGCTCCGGGACGCCCAGGCACATGGTTATGCCGAGGCTGATCCGACCTTCGACGTCGAGGGGATCGACACCGCCCATAAGCTGGCCATTCTCATCGCCCTCTGCTTTGGCACCCGGGTGAAGTTCAACGACATCCATACCGAAGGCATCAGCAGCATTTCCGCCCTTGATATCCAGTTTGCCCGGCAGTTCGGCTACAAGATCAAGCTGCTGGCGATCAGCAAGGAGTCGGGCGGCCGCGTGGAGGCCCGTGTTCACCCCACCATGATCCCGATCAATTATCCGTTGGCCGATGTGGATGGCGTCTTCAATGCCGTGCGCCTGGTAGGGGATTTTGTCGGGCCGGTGATGCTCTATGGGCGGGGTGCCGGCATGAATGCCACTGCCAGCGCCGTCATGGGCGATGTGATGGCGATCGCCCGCAATCTACTGGCCGGTGCCGGCGCTCGTACCCCGGCCATGGCGTATCTTCCCGAATGCGTCCGGGATCTGCCGATCAAGGCGATGGACGACATCGTCAGCCAGTACTACCTGCGTTTTGCAACGGACGACCAGCCGGGGGTCCTCGCCCAGATCGCCGGCAGCCTCGGCAAGTACGATATCAGCATCGCCTCGATGATTCAGCCGGAACGACAGGTCGGTGGCGCCGTGCCGATCGTCATCATGACGCACGAAGCCAGGGAGGCCGACATCCGGCGTGCACTGGAAGAGATTGACAATCTCGCCGTGGTGCGGGAAAAGAGCCGCTTCATTCGCATCGAGAGTGAACTCGAGTAGTCGCAGGTCAGAACGGTAAAAGAGGCGCCCGCATGCAGGCGCCTCTTTTTTTTAACAGGAAGCCGATGGAACGAAATTTTACCGAAACCCTGCGCACCGTCTTCGGCTACAGCGGTTTTCGTCCCCACCAGGAGGAAATCGTCGCGGCCCTGGTCCGGGGAGAGGATGCCTTTGTCCTGATGCCGACCGGCGGCGGCAAGTCGCTCTGTTACCAGATACCGGCGCTGCACCGGCCTGGCACGGCGATCGTCGTTTCGCCGCTCATCTCGCTGATGAAGGACCAGGTGGATGCGCTCCGCGCCAACGGCGTGCGCGCGGCCTGCTACAACTCCTCGCTGGGAGCCGCCGAGTCGAGGCGGGTACTGGCGGAATTGCACCGGGGGGAGCTCGACCTGCTCTACATCGCTCCTGAACGTCTGCTGGGTGAGGATTTTCTGACCCGCCTGGCGGCGCTGCCCATCGCCCTTTTTGCCGTCGATGAGGCGCACTGCGTCTCCCAGTGGGGACACGACTTCCGACCGGAATACGTCCAGCTCGGCCGCCTGCGGCAGCTCTTTCCCCAAGTGCCGATGATTGCCCTCACCGCTACCGCCGATCCGCAGACGCGCGACGACATCCGCGCCCGGCTCGGCCTGACGCACGCCCGTTCCTTCGTCGCCGGATTCGATCGGCCGAATATTCGCTACACGGTCGTCGAGAAGCAGAAGCCATTTGCCCAGCTCAACACTTTTCTTGCCGGGCATGCCAATGAAGCGGGAATCGTCTACGCCCTCTCCCGCAAGCGAGTCGAAGAAGTGGCCGCGCGTCTGGCCGCCGCCGGGGTAGCCTCCGCTCCCTATCACGCCGGTCTCCCCGATGCCGAACGCCGTCGGGTCCAGGAAGCCTTCCAGCGTGATGACCTCCAGGTTGTGGTGGCGACCGTGGCTTTCGGCATGGGGATCGACAAACCCAACGTGCGCTTCGTGGTGCACTACGATCTGCCCAAAAACATCGAGAGTTACTACCAGGAAACCGGCCGGGCCGGTCGCGACGGCCTGGCGGCCGAGGCGCTGCTGCTTTTCGGTTATGGCGACATCGCCATCGTCCGCGGTCTGATCATGCAGGGGGGAAACCCCGAGCAGAACCGGATCGAACTGCACAAGCTGCAGGCGATCGTCGGCTTCGCCGAGCCTTTGACCTGCCGCCGGCGCGTGCTGCTCGGCTACTTCGGCGAGAAACTCGAGACGGACTGCGGCAACTGCGACATCTGCCTCAATCCGCCCCAGACCTACGATGCTACGGAAGCCGCACAGAAAGCCCTGTCCTGCGTCTTCCGGGTAGGCCAGCGCTTCGGCATGGGGCATGTTATCGACGTGCTGCGCGGAGTCGACAGCGAGCGCATCCGTCAACTCGGCCACGAACGGCTTTCCACTTACGGGATCGGCGCCGGCCAGAGCGCCGAGGTGTGGGGGGGCCTCATCCGGCAATTGGTGCACCGTGGCTACCTGGAGCAGGATGTGGCCAGCTATTCAGTGCTGCGCCTGACGCCTGCGGCCCGGCCGCTGCTGCGTGGCGAAGAATGTCTCACTCTTGCCCGGCCGCGAGTCAAGGCGAAGCCGCTGAAGAAGGCGGTGCGAAAGCGACCGGGGCAGTTCGACTACGACGAGGAATTGTTTCAGGCTCTGCGCATGCTGCGCAAGCGTCTCGCCGACGCGGCTGGCGTGCCTCCCTTCGTCGTCTTCGGCGATGCCACGCTGGCCGAGATGGCCGCCTGCCAGCCCGACTGCGAGGAAGCGCTGCTGCAGATCAACGGGGTCGGCCGGCATAAGTTCGAGCGTTACGGAGCGGAATTCCTTGCCGAAATTCTGCGGCACCGCGCCGGGTGACTTGCGGGCAGGGGCGGGCTGTCGCGGCAAAAAATGAAGTGCCCCATAAATGTTCTTGACATCACTTGGGGTCTTTTGGTAAAAGTTGTCGGCGTTTCGGATGTAGGCACGTAGCTCAGTGGGAGAGCACTACCTTGACACGGTAGGGGTCGGCGGTTCAATCCCGCCCGTGCCTACCAATTTACAACCGACATCCGCTCGTACCGATCGAGGCATCTCCGGATGCCTCTTTTCATTCGCGGAGATGGCAATGAATCAGATTCGCGTAGAACTGCCAGACGGCTCAATTAAAGAACTCCCTGCGGGGAGTACGCCGCTCGACGTGGCCCGCGGCATCAGCGAGGGTCTGGCGCGGCAGTCCGTTGCCGCCCGCGTCGACGGGCAGCTGGTCGACCTCAGCCACCGGCTCGCAGCTGATGCCCGTCTCGAACTCGTGACTTCGGCGACCAGGGACGGACTGGAGATCCTGCGTCACTCCGCTGCCCACCTGATGGCGCATGCGGTCAAGAGCCTTTATGGCCAGGATGTGCAGGTGACCATCGGTCCGGCGATTGAGAACGGTTTCTACTACGACTTCTACAGCGAAAAGCACACCTTCACGCCGGAGGAGTTCGATGCCATCGAGGCGAGGATGACCGAACTCGCGACAGCCAATCTCCCCATCGTCCGCGAAGAGATGAGCCGCGACAGTGCGATCCAGCTTTTTCGGGAGATGGGCGAGACATACAAGGTGCAGCTCATCGAGTCGTTGCCCAACGAGACGGTATCGCTCTACCGTCAGGGGGATTTCGTCGATCTCTGCCGCGGCCCGCATCTCCCTTCGACCAGCCATCTCAAGGCCTTCAAGTTGACCAGCGTGGCCGGCGCCTACTGGCGTGGCGATGAAAAAAACGCCATGCTGCAGCGTATCTACGCGACGGCTTTTGCGGACCGCAAAGAGCTCAAGAGCTATCTGCTCAAGCTGGAAGAGGCGAAAAAGCGTGACCATCGCAAGTTGGGAAAGGAGCTCGATCTCTTTTCCTTCAGTGAGGAAGCCGGCGCCGGACTCGTCATCTGGCACCCCAAGGGGGCGCTGCTGCGTACTCTTCTGGAGGATTTCGAGCGCCGCGAGCATCTTAAACGTGGCTACGATATTGTCATGGGGCCGCAGATTCTGCGCACCGATCTCTGGAAGATTTCGGGGCACTACGACAATTACCGCGACAACATGTACTTCACCGAGATCGAGGAGCAGAGCTACGGCATCAAGCCGATGAACTGTCTCGCCCACATGCTGATCTACAGGTCGAAGATGCGCTCCTACCGCGATCTTCCCCTGCGTTTTTTCGAGCTCGGCACGGTGCATCGCCACGAGAAATCCGGCGTGCTGCACGGTCTTCTGCGGGTGCGCGGCTTCACCCAGGACGATGCGCACATCCTGTGTGCGCCGGAACAGCTCGACGGCGAGATCAAGGGCGTGCTCAAGTTCGTCCAGGACGTCATGGCGATTTTCGGTTTCGAGTATGAGATGGAGATCTCCACCCGGCCGGAGAAGTCGATCGGCAGCGACGAGGACTGGGAGCGGGCGACCAATGCCCTGATGAGCGCCCTGCGCGATTCCGGTGTCCCCTTCGAGATTAACGAGGGAGAC
>DATBML010000360.1:0-2547 GCA_036554885.1 Desulfuromonadales bacterium | reverse complement strand
CGGCCTGCCGGATCAGCTGCTGCAACTCCCGACTGCGTATTTTCTTCTGTTCGCGGGTGGCTGCCTGGCGACAATCCTGAAATATCCGGTCGGGGTCTTCGGCAAAGAGCTGCTCATCTTTAATAAGAATACCCGATAGAATCGCCTTTTGGTTTTCGCTCAGCGACGAATCATCAAGAACGCTCTCCAGCCCGTCGCGACCGGGAAACTCCAGAATCCTTTCGGCAACAATGCGCCGATCCTCGTCGAGGAAGAGGGAGCCGGCGCCGACCTCGGTCGCCAGCTGGCGGATGCGGGCTTCGGCCACCAGCATCTGCAGCAGCAGGTCCTGCGCCCGGCTGGCTGCCCCAGGATCACGGGGCCGGCGGTTTTCTGCCGGCGCGCCGTTGGTCCGTTCATGCACAGCGGCAGGAACCGGCTGCCGCCCGGCTGCGTGAATGACGGGCCGACCGCCCGGGCGCACCTTCGTCCCGATGAGATCTTCGGCTAGGCCGGTCCTTTGGGCCAGAGCCTTGACGTACAGACTGCGCTCGATATCGCTAGGCAGCAGGCGCAGCTTGGCGGCAATCTCCTCGACAGCCCTCGCCCGCCCCTCGATTCCCTCGCCGTGGACGGCCAGGGTCGCATCCATGAAGACTTCGAGCACCGGTCGCGCCGCCGCCAGTCGTTCGCGGAAGGCCTCGACACCTCGCTTGCGCAGGAAGGAATCGGGATCCTCGCCGGCATCCAGCTCTACCACGGCCGCGGGCAGGCCCTCGGCGAGCAGAACGTCCATCGCCCGGAATGTTGCCTTGCGCCCGGCGTTGTCCTGGTCGAATAGCAGCAGCACACGCTTGGCGTAGCGTTTGAGCAGGCGGGCGTGCTCTTCGGTCAGGGCGGTGCCGCAGGTGGCCGCCACATTGCCAAAGCCCGCCCGGTGCAGGGCGAGCTGGTCGAAATACCCCTCCACCACGATCCCTTCGCCGCTCTGCCGCATCCCTTCCTTCGCCTGGTACAGGCCGTAGAGGATGCGCCCCTTGTGGTAGAGGGGGGACTCGGGTGAATTGATGTACTTGGGGAGCGAATCGTCCAGCACCCGGCCGCCGAAGGCCACCACCTGCCCGCGCAGATCGAAGATCGGAAAGATCAGCCGGCGGCGGAAGAGATCGAAATCACCGCGACCCTCCTTGCCGGCGCGGGTGAGGCCGAGAATATCCCGCGCCCATTTGGGGTCGAAGCCCTTGCCGGCCAGATGCCCGGCCAGAGCCTCCCAGCGCTCCGGCGCATAGCCGAGGCGAAACTCGCGGGCAGTCTCACCGCCGTAGCCCCGATCTTTCAGATAACGACGGCCGGCAGCCCCTTCCGCACCCTCCAGCAGCAACTGATGGTAGAAATCGCAGGCCACCTCGTTGATGCGAACGAGGCGCTCCGACTCCTCGCGCCGTCGCTCTTCCGCCGGGGTGAGAGCCTCTTCCTCGACCTCGACACCGACCCGTTCACCGAGACGGCGTACCGCCTCCGGGAAGGAGAGCCCTTCCATGCGCATCAGGAAGGAGAAGACGTTGCCACCCGCGCCACAGCCGAAGCAGTGGAATATCTGCCGGGTGCTGTTGACGTTGAAGGAGGGGCTTTTCTCATTGTGAAAGGGGCAAAGGCCCTGGTGATTGGCCCCCGACCGTTTCAGCGGCAGATAGGATGAGACGATCTCGACGATGTCGGACCGCTCGCGGATCTCCTGGATCTTCGCTTCCGCTATCCGCCCCGTCATGACCCTCTCAGTTCGACCACCGTGACGTTGTCCCCTCCCCGGGCGATATCGCCGGCATGGAAAGCGACGACCTCCCGGTGTCCGGCCAGAAAATCGCGCACCGTTCGTCGCAATACCCCCTCGCCGGCGCCATGCACCACCTCGACCTCTCGCAGTCCGTAAAGCAGCGCATCGTCGAGGAAGCGGTCAAGCATCGGCAACACCTCATCGACGCGCTTGCCGACCAGCAGCAGCCGCGGCTCAAAACGATCACGCTCGACCCGACCGGTGATGACGCTGCCGCCGGTGCGCCGTTGGGCGAAGCGACGGGGTGTAAACTGCTCCAGGGCAGAGAGCGGGAGGCGCAATTTTTTCCCCCGCAGTTCGAGTTCAACCTCTTCGCCGAGCCGGCGAACCACCGTCGCTTCGGCGCCAAGGGCGGTCACCCGCAGGAGCTCCCCAGCCGCCACCTCCTGCGGCGCGGCCCCTACCCGATGCGGCAACGGCCGGGCGGCATCGACTTCCGCGCGCACGGCGCGCATCGCCTCGGCGATGCGGGCTTCCTCCGGCGGCGAACTGGCGACCTCGCGCGCCTGGCGCAGCAGAGTCTTGATCTGGCGTTCGGCATCGCGTACCAGTTGCTCGCCGCGCCGGGTCGCTTTCTCCAGTATGCCCCGCTGTTGCTCCTCGAGTTCGCCGAGCAGGCGCTTGCGTTTTTCCCGTTCCTCGCTGGCGCGCCGCTTGAGAGTTTCGGCATCGCGCAACTCCTGCTCCAGCTGACGGCGCAGCCGGTTCAGCTCTTCGAGCAGCTCAAGCCCTTC
>DATBML010000345.1:0-3799 GCA_036554885.1 Desulfuromonadales bacterium | reverse complement strand
CTCTCCCTTTCTTTATCGACTTAGGACCTTTGACCCTTGACCGTATTGACTACCCCTACCCCGTATTGCGCAGGCCGGCGGCGATGCCGTTGATGGTGGCGGCGAGCACGTAGTTGAGCTCCTCGTTCTCCTCGCCGCGCCGCTTGCGCCGCAGCAGCTCGATCTGGATCAGGCTCATCGGGTCGACGTAGGGGTTGCGCAGGCGCAGGCTGCGGGCCAGGTCGGGATCGGTTTCCAGCAGACGGCTCTGGCCGGTCACCTCGAGCACTATTTGCCGGGTGCGCTGGAATTCGTCGACCAGCAGGGCAAAGACCCGCTCGCGCAGGCCGCCGTCGGTCACCAGGGAGGCGTACTGCCGGGCCAGCGGCAGATCGACCTTGGCCAGAGCCATCTCGACGTTGCGCACCAGGTCGAAGAAGAAGGGGAAGCGTTGCATCATGGTGCGCAGCAGCCCGCGTTCGACCTCGCCGCGGGCGGCGAAAGCCGCGAAGGCGGTGCCGACGCCGAACCAGGCGGGAATCAGCAGCCGGCTTTGGATCCAGCCAAAGCCCCAGGGGATGGCCCGCAGGTCGTCCAGGCTGCGGCTCTGGCCGCGGCGGGAGGGGCGAGAGCCGATCTTGGCCAGTTCGAACTCGAGCACCGGCGTCGCCTGCTCGAAATAGGGCAGGATGTCCGGGTTGTCGGCGATCTTCTGCCGATAGCAGGCGAAGGCCGTCGCCGACATCTCCTCCAGCGCCTCTTCCCAGGCCGCCTCGGCGGTTGCCTTGACTATACCGGTGCCGGTGAGGGCCTCGAGGGAGGCGGCGACCATCAGCTCCAGGTTGCGCTGCGCCAGGGCCGGGTCGGCGTATTTGAAGTTGATCACCTCCCCCTGCTCGGTGAGCTTGAAGGCGCCGGCGAAAGCGCCGGCCGGCTGGGCGATGATCGCCCTGTGGGTCGGCCCGCCGCCGCGGCCGACGGTGCCGCCGCGGCCGTGGAAGAGGCGCAGCCGGACATTGCAGTCCTGTGCTAGCCGGTGGAGGGCCCGGTGCGCCTTGTAGATCTCCCAACTGCTGGTCAGCATACCGCCGTCCTTGTTGGAGTCGGAATAGCCGAGCATAACCTCCTGCCAGCGCCCCCAGGAATCGAGGTAGGGGGCGTAGGACTCGCTTTTCCAGAGGGTGCGGCAGATGCCGGGCGCGTTGCGCAGATCCTCGATCGATTCGAAGAGCGGCACCGGCATCAACCCCGGGTCGCCGCCCTGCGGATGGCCGGCGACGGCGACGCCGCACAGCTCCAGGAGCCAGATCAGGGAGAGGACGTCCTGCACCGAGGCGGCGCCGCTGATGACGTAGCTGCGGATCGCTGCCGGCGGGTACTGCCGCTTCAGCCGGGCCAGTGCCCGCAAGGTCTCCAGCAGCTCGGCGGTCGGCGCCGAGGGGGAAGCGGGCAGCGGCGCGGCCGGATCGGCAGCATGGCCGGCGCCGGCGGCGAGCTCCGCCACCGCCCGGGCGTGAACCCTGGCATGCTGGCGGATGTCGAGGGTGTGCAGGTGCAAGCCGAAGGTGGCGACCTTGCGCCGCAGGGGGTCGACCAGGCGGCTGGCCAGGCGCGCCCCGTTCTGGCTGTGCAGGCTGCGGCTGAGCAGTTCCAGGTCGCCGAGCAGGGCGTCGGCATCGGCATAGGCCGCCGCGTCCCCCGGTTCCAGCAGGGTTCGGCGCAGACGGTAGCGCATGACGTCGAGTAGGCGCCGGTAGAGTTCGCCCGCCGGCAGGGTGTCGGCCTCGCGGGCCGCCTGCGGCAGCTGGGCGGCGTAGCGCTGCAGCGCCGCCCGCAGCGGCGCGCTCTCCCCGACCTGCGAGGTGGCGGGGGTGACCAGCCGCCGCAGTTCCTCGACGGTGTCGAGGTAGTCGGCGACAATCAATTCCCGGGCCTTCTGCAGGGCATCGCCGGTGCTGGCGGCGGTCACGAAGGGATTGCCGTCGCGGTCGCCGCCGATCCAGGAGCCGAAACGCACCACCGTCGGCAAGTCGGCCGGGTCGAGCTCGACCGGGTAGACCTCCCGAAAATCACGGGCCAGATCTTCGTAGAAGGCGGCGATGGGGGAGAGGAGGGAGACGGCATAGTGGTCGAGGCCCATGGTGATTTCGTCCAGCACCGTCGGCTGGCGCCGGCGCACCTCGTCCGACTGCCAGAGGGCGGTAATCTCGGCCAGAACGGCCTCCTGGCTGACGGCCGCCTCGGTGTCGGCCAGCGGCAGACGGTCGAGCCGTTCGAGTTCAGCGGCGATGCGCCGGCGCTTGAACAGCACCACCCGTCGCGCCACCTCGGTGGGGTGGGCGGTGAAGACCGGGACGACCTCTACCCGCCCGAGCCACTCCAGGGCCTCCTTCGCGTCGATCCCGGCCTCGCGCATGCGCTGCAGGGTGGCCCGCAGCGACCCCGGCTTGGCCGGGGCGCCGGCGACGCGATGGGCGCGGCTGCGCCGCTTGCGATGGTTGGTCTCGGCAAGGTTGGTGAGTTCGAAAAAGGTGGCGAAGGCCTTGACGATCCGGCGCGCTTCGGCCACCGTCATGCCGCCGATGATTTTAACCGAGCGCTCCAGCAGGGCGGCCGGCTCAGGATTTCCCAGCTCTCCCCCGGCGTTGTGCAACTCCCGGTGACGGATCGCCAGGTGGCGCAGTTCCTCTTCCGCCGCATAGGTCGTCTCTCCCTCCTGCTCGCGGATGACCGTTCCCAGAAGCCTTCCCAGGGAGCGGACGTCACGGCGCAATGGGAGGTCCTTGCGCTGCCCGTCGCAGGTGGTCAGCTCATCCAGGCGTCCGCACTGGTCGCTCGTCTGCCAGAGATTTTCCTTCTCCGCCATGCTCATGTCCTTTCGTCATTTGCTCATCGATACCAGTTTAACAGGATGTCCGGGGGTGCGCTGTGCGGCCGGATTCGCGATCGGCGCGGACGGCACCGACCGGCTTTTTTCTGCTAGACTGAAGGAAGGTCCGGGGAAAACGCCAGGCTACGGCCGGCGGATCCCGGCAGAGGAGACCTGGATGAGGGACGTCAGGCGTCTGGCACTGCTGGTTTGGCTGCTGCTCGGCGGCGTTCTCTCCGCCCCGGCCGCAGCTCCGGCAGCGGACGAGCCGGAACTGACCCTGCATTTTTTCTGGGCGCCCAACTGCCCGCACTGCGCCGAAGCAAAACCGTTCATCGAGGCGCTGCAAAGGCGCTATCCGCGGCTGCAGGTGCGGGAATACGAAATCTGGCGCCAGCGGGAAAACTTCGAGCTGTTGCTGGCGGTGGCCGAGCGCCACGGCGGCGGTGTCGTCAGCACGCCGGCCATCGTGCTCGGCGACCGGCTCTGGTTCGGCTACAACCCCGTCATTGCCGGTGAGATGGAAGAGACGGCGGCCCGCTGTCTGGCGGCCGGCTGTCCCGACCTGCTGGCCGCCGCGGATAAACCGGCCGCCGCCGAACCGCCGCTGCCGGAAACGGCGACAGGGACCGAAAAAGTCGCGCCGGTAGCGGTGCCCTTCTTCGGCAGCCTCGATCCCAAAAGCCTCTCCCTGCCGGTCTTCACCATCGTCCTCGGCCTGCTCGACAGCTTCAACCCCTGCGCCTTTTTCGTCCTGCTCTTCCTGCTCAGCCTGCTGGTCCATCTCCGCTCGCGGCGGGTTATGCTGCTGGTCGGCGGCACCTTCGTCTTCTTCTCCGGCCTGATCTATTTTCTCTTCATGGCCGCCTGGCTCAACCTCTTCCTGTTGGCCGGCCGGATGCAACAGGTGACCACGGTGGCCGGCGCTGTCGCCCTGCTGGTTGCCGCACT
>DATBML010000324.1:0-2336 GCA_036554885.1 Desulfuromonadales bacterium | reverse complement strand
TATAGTTCGAGCAGAGGCAAGTTGATCTTCCTTCCGGGGATGTGAAGATGACCCTGACCAAAAAGGAAAAAGAGGCACTGAAGCAGCAGGTCGCCGCCTGTCTGGCCTCCGAGCCGGAAGTGCGCAAGGTGGTGGTCTTCGGCTCGTTCCTGGAATCCGACAGCCCCAACGACCTGGATATCGCCGTCTTCCAGGAAAGCGACGAGGCCTATCTGCCGCTGGCGCTCAAGTACCGGCGCAAACTGGCGGCTGTCGCCGAGAAAATTCCCCTCGACGTCATCCCCGTCCGACCGCATCCGGCGCCGGGCAGCTTTCTGCGGGAGATCGAGCGCGGCGAGGTGGTCTATGAAAGATGAAACCCGCCTGTGGCTCTCCTACGCAGAGGAGAATTTCGAGATGGCCCGCCTGGCACTGGAGCGCGGCTACCTCAACGCCTGCCTGCAGAACGCCCAGCAGGTGGTAGAAACAGCCCTGAAAGCCGCCCTGGTGGAAGTGAGGGGGGAGTTTCCCAAAACCCACAGCATCCGGGAACTGGTCCGGGCGGCCACTGCGGAAAAGGCTCCGGCGTGGATCACCACCGAGGAGTGCGACCTGCTCGATTCCATCTACATCCCCTCCAAGTATCCCGTCTATGGCGTGCTGCCGGAGCAGTTCGCCGACTGGAGGGTCTGCATCCAATGCGTCAGGATCGCTGAAAGGGTCCTGGCGGGTATCCGCGGCAAGTTTTAGATCCAGCAAAGAAAAGGGCGGCGCCTGGCGGCCGGCGGTGTTCGGGTTTATGCAGCTTGACAACCTTCCTGAGCCTGACTAGACTAAGTTTAGCTAAGTCTTCCCGGGAAGGAGTCACCCATGACCGTGGTCAACACCCATGAAGCGAAAACCAACCTCTCCCGCCTCCTCGACGACGTGGAAAAGGGCGAAGAAATCATCATCGCCAGGGCCAACCGCCCGGTGGCGCGGCTCATCCCCTACCGCGAGGCCAAGCGCCGGCGCCGGCCGGGCCTGCTGAAAGGGAAGATGAGGGTGGCCGACGATTTCGACGCACCGCTCCCGGAGGAGATCATTCGCGCTTTCGAGGCCGGCGCATGAGGCTGCTCCTCGACACCCATGTCTATCTCTGGTGGCTCGCTGATGCTCCCGCGCTCGGCAAGGCCGCCCGCGAGAGGATCATGAACGCCGAGGCCGTCTTCGTCAGCGCCGCTTCCATTTGGGAGTCGGTCATCAAGATCGGCATCGGCAAGCTGCAGGCGGATCCGGAGGAGTTGCTCCAGGGGATCGGCGAAAGCGGCTTCGAGTCGCTCCCCGTCACTCCGGAGCATGCCGCAGCCCTTTTTCGACTGGCCGACCACCATAAGGACCCGTTCGACCGGATCCTGCTCGCTCAGGCCATCACCGAACCGCTCTACTTCCTCACCGCCGATCGGGCACTGGAGGCCTATTCCGACCTGGTAGTGAAGGTGTAGGCGCCGCCGCCAGGCCAAATGCATCGGATCGGGCCTGTCCTCACCCGGTAGCAGTCTTGCCGGACCTGCTCAAAACGAACGCCGCCCCGGACACACCGCCCCGCATAGAGGCTTTTATTCCGGGGCGGTTTCATGTTATAAATCAGCGATTCAGTCAGCTTTCGCCGCGGAGGAATACCCATGCCGAGTTTCGATATCGTTTCCAAGGTCGACATGCAGGAGGTCGACAACGCCGTCAACCAGGCCCGCAAGGAGATCGAGCAGCGCTACGATTTCAAGGGGACGCACAACGAGATCGCCCTGGAAAAGGACGCCATCAACATTCTGGCGGCCGACGACTACAAGCTGCAGGCGGTGGTCGACATCCTCAAGGGGAAGCTGGTCAAGCGCGGCGTTTCGGCCAAATGTCTCGATTTCGCCAAGAAGGAGCCGGCTTCGGGCGGCGCGGTGCGGCAGAAGGTCGGCATCGTCCAGGGCATCTCCAAGGAGAAGGGGAAGGAGATTATCGCCCTGATCAAGGAGACCAAGCTCAAGGTGCAGCCGCAGATCATGGAAGACCAGGTGCGGGTGACGGGCAAACAGATCGACGATCTGCAGGAGGCCATCCAGTTCCTCAAGGGGAAGGATGTGGGGATCGAGCTGCAGTTCATCAACTTCCGGCAATAACAGGAAATCCATGAAACAGAAAGTAAGTCTGGTCAGCCTCGGCTGCCCGAAGAATCTGGTCGATGCCGAGGTCATGCTCGGACATCTGCCGGCCGACCGTTTCGAGATCGTCACCGACGAGGCCCAGGCCGACATCATCATCGTCAACACCTGCTCCTTCATCAAGGAGGCGAAGGAGGAGTCGGTGGAGACCATTCTCGAGGTGGC
>DATBML010000316.1:0-7131 GCA_036554885.1 Desulfuromonadales bacterium | reverse complement strand
TGAAGCGCCGCCAGAATCCGGTATGGGGTTCAGTGCGATAAACCACCTCGGCGCCGTTCTCCTGCCCCACCCACTCGATGTCGCCGTCGGCGTCCAGGCGCAGCCGGTAGGCGGACTCGGGCAAGACAGCGAGCAACCTGTTCACTGCCGGAGCGGCGAGGCTCGGTGAATCCACGACGATCCCCATCTCCGTATTGATGTCCACCGAGCGCGGATCGAAATTGAATGAGCCGACGAACAGGTACCGGCGATCGACGGCAAACGCCTTCGTGTGCAGGCTGGCCGCCGAGTATCCCAGTCCGCGGCGCTGGCGTTCCCTCTGTGTAAAATCCGCACGAACCTCCCAGAGCTCGGCCCCCGCTTCCAGCAGTGCCTTGCGATAGCGGGAGTAGCCAGCATGCACGGGTGTCACGTCGGTGGAACTGAGCGAATTGGTGACGATGACGACCCGCACACCCCGTTGCAGCAACCTTCGAAACCGTTCGACGGTATTATCTCGGGGGACGAAGTACGGAGACACGACCACGAGCTCCGTCTGCGCCGATTCGGCGGTCGGCCGCAGTTGGAGATTCAGTTGCTCGGATCCCCGGTCCTCGAAACCGGGCTGAGCTTTCTCCGGCGGATCGACCACCAAAGTCCATTCTTCCCATTTCAGGATGTCAGGTTGGAGCGCGAGAAGTTCGGAGAGAGAGCTCTCGAAGGCCGCCCGGTACGTCGTCTGCCTAGCCTCATCCGCTTGGGCAGTAATGTACGTCCGTAGCCGATCCAAGTCCTGCGGCTGACGGGGTGGACCCACCAGCGCCTGGACGGGAACGGCGGCGGCACTGTTCCAGTACGCGTCGAAGGCCCGCGACACATCCTGCACCACAGGCCCGACGCCCAAGATATCGAGGTCGTTGAAGTTCTTGTCAGTCCGGGCGTCGAAGTATTCGTCGCCGATGTTGCGCCCGCCCACGATCGTGGCCTGGTTGTCGAACGTCATCGACTTGTTGTGCATGCGATGGTTCACCCGCCCCAAGTCGGTGACAATGCTCCACCACCTGCCCATGCCCCGCGAGAAGGGATTGAAGATGCGAATCTCGATACGTGGGTGAGAGTCGAGAGCCGCCATTCCGGGGTCGTGGCCCTTGGTCGTGATGTCGTCGAGCAACATGCGAACCCGCACGCCTCGGTCGGCCGCCTTCAGGAGATGCTCCACGAACACGTGTCCCGTGAGATCGGCGTGCAGCAGGTAATACTGGAGGTCGATGCTGCGTTCTGCGCGTTGAGCGAGGAGCAGCCGTGCCGCCAGCGCCTCGATGTTGTTATGCAGCAGATAGAAGCCGGAGCGCCCCGGATGGGCCGCCGTCAGAGGCATTATTTTTCGCGCAAGAAGAGTATTGGGGTCGGGGTCGAGCGCGGTGCTGGGAGTCTTCAGCGCGGGGGAAACAGCAAGCCCCCCGCCAACGCGACCCGAACAACCGGTGATCTGTGTCAGAAAGACGAGCCCAACGAGCAGGAGTAGGCGCTGTAATACATTCGGCTTGGCCACGATCGTCTCCCTTCGTTTGGACAGCCCCCGCTTCCCTGGACGGGCGGTGGCTCGTGCCCTCAGTGTCTCGGAAATTGTATCACTGGAAATGGTCTCAGATTACCTTGGCATATTTCGGACACACTTTTCAGAAATAACTGCGTCCGCCCAGGAAGGTTCTGGCGTAAAAAGGGGTGGAGAGCTGTTCGATGCGTACCTGGTCGCCGGTGCGGGGAGCATGGATGAACTGGCCGCCGCCGATGTACATGCCGACATGGGAGACCTGTTTGCCTCCTCGGGTCGCGAAGAAGACCAGATCGCCCGGGCGCAGCCGGGCCTGGGGTACCTGGCGCCCGGCCTCGAACTGGTTGCGCGAGATGCGCGGGAGATTGAGCCCGTTGAGACGGTAGCAGACCATGGTCAGGCCGCTGCAGTCGAAACCGTCCTGCTGGTCGGTGCCGCCCCAGCGGTAGGGGACGCCGAGAAAACGATAGGCGGTTCGCACCAGTTCATCCCGCAGGTCGCCCTGGCCGCTGCGCCGGATGCGGGCGGCGGCGTAGTCCTCCGGGATGACGATGAAGAATTCGTCGATCAGCCCCTTTGCCTTCAGCTGTTCCGCCTCGGCCCGGGCCGCCCGGTAGCTGGCGTGGTTGCCGAAGCGGACCTTGTAGAGCCCGGATTCGTGGCGGAAATAGTAGGCGTCGATCCCCCGGGAATCGAGCAGGCGTTCCAGGCGCACGGCATAGTCGAGGTTGACAAAAGCGCCAACCTGGGTCGAATAGCCCATGTTCTCCAGGGGCGTCGCTTGCTCTTGCCCGGACGGGAGTTCCTCGAGCAGAGCGGCAATCGGATCGACGGGCGCCGGTGCGGACGGCGCAGAAACGGAAGGCGCGGGCATGCGGGGGATGGGGCGTTGGGCCGGCGCCGGGTAATGTCGGGTGCAGCCGGATATCCACAGCACCGCCAGGAGCAGCGGCAGAGCGATCCAGGCGGCTTTTTTCGGGGTTTTGCCGGGCAATGTCATCGGGTTTCGGAGTATCGCGGATGTATTCGTTTTTGCGTAGGATAATCCAGGAACACAGTGGACGCCATCCTTTTTTGCTTTTCTGGTGGGGACCTATTTCCTGTCGGTGTCGCTGAGCAATGTGGAGTTTCGGGATATCCTGCGGTCGCTTGGATGGGCGGCCAGGGCGCTGTATCACGCGAAGCCGCGAAGGTCGCGAAGAAATTCGAAGGCATTTTGACAGCGTGACTATTATCGGTTCAGTGATCTGGGATTGTCTATAAGGACTTGATTTGTCTTCGCGTTCTTCGCGGCTTCGCGTGAGATTGCTTTTCGCGTGATTATTTCAGACTCCGGAGCGCTGCCCGGGCGGCATGGTAGCCGCACATGCCGTGGACGCCGCCGCCGGGGGGGGTGGAGGAGGAGCAGAGGTAGAGCCCTGCGCTGTCGGTGGCGTAGGGCGACGGCCCAGGCACTGGCCGGGCGAAGATCTGTCGCAGGTCCTGGACGCCGCCGTTGATGTCGCCGCCGATGCAGTTGGGGTTGTAGAGTTCGTAGCCGGCGGCGGTGCGGGTGTGGCGGGCCAGGATCAGCTCACGAAAGCCCGGGGCAAAACGCTCCACCTGGCGCTCGATCGCTTCGGTCATATCGGTGGTGGAGCCGTTGGGGACGTGGCAGTAGGCCCAACCGGTGTGGTTGCCGGCCGGGGCGCGGGAAGGGTCGAAGAGGCTCGGCTGGGCGAGCAGGACGAAAGGGCGCTCCGGGTGCCGGCCGCGCCAGACCTCCTGCTCGCCTGCGGCGATCTCCTCCAGGGTGCCGCCGAGGTGGACGGTGCCGGCCCGGGCGCATTCGGCAGCCCGCCAGGGGATCGGCCCGGCGAGCGCCCAGTCGATCTTGAAGACCCCGGGGCCGTAGCGGTAGTTCCGCAGCCGCCGGCGGTAGCCGGGTCCGAGGCGTTCGGCGGCGATGGTGAGGAGCTGCCTGGGGGTCACGTCGAGCAGGACGGCCCGGGCTTCGTGCAACTGATCGAGGGTGCGTACGGGCGTGGCGGTTTCGATCCTGCCGCCAAGGGTTTGCAAATGCCCGGCGAGTGCCGCGGAGAGGCTGCCGGCGCCGCCGCGGGGGATCGGCCAACCGATGGCGTGACCGAGCAGGCCGAGAACCAGCCCGACGGCCGCCGAGGCCGGCCGGTCGAGGGGAAGAAAGGAGTGCGCCGCCAGCCCCGCCAGCAGGGCTCTCGCCCGCGGGCCGCGAAACTGCGCCTCGGCCAGCCCTTGCGCCGATTGCAGGGCGTGGCGGGCGAAACGGGCCAACAGCAGCGGGTGACGGGGGAGGTGGAGGGGGGCGAGAATGTCGCCGGCCAGCTGCGACCACTCTTCTTCTAGCGGGTGCAGCAGCATCCGCCAGGCGTCGCCGTCCTCCCCCAGCGAAGCGGCGGTCGCCGAAAACGATCGCTCCAGCAGGACGGCGCTGCCGTCGTCGAGAGGGTGCGCCAGGGGAGCGAGGGGATGAATCCACTCCAGGCCGTGTTCGGCGAGGGGGAGAGTAGCAAAGAAGGGCGAGGCTGCCCCCAGGGGATAGACCGCCGAGCAGACGTCGTGGACGAAGTCGGGGAGGGTCAGCGCCGCCGAACGCACCCCGCCGCCGACCTGCTCCTCTCCCTCGATCAGAGTCACGCTCAGACCCGCGCGGGCCAGCTCGATGGCCGAGGCCAGGCCGTTCGGGCCCGAGCCGACGACGATGGCGTCGGTGGGGGGAAGGGAAGAGTTCATGGAGGCGGCTTCCTGGGTTCTGGGTTTTGCACCTGCTAAACCATTTGCAGAAAACGGATGGCAAACAAATGAGTTGAAACTGCAAGGGCTTCAGACCAAAGTCAAAACCGGCACGCGTGCAACGTTTTAAGCCTCTGCTTCTGGTTCGTCGTTATCCTGCCGTCTGGCGCAGGCGGCCGAGCGAGAAGATGATCCCGACCCCGCACAGGCCGGAGAAAGCCAGCAGCGCCACATGCATGCTGCGCAGGAAGTCCGGCTGGGTCTCGGGAGTAACGGCGTGCCCCGCCATGAGGATCGAAAAGATGATGGTGATGATGGTCATGCTGGTCATCATCCCCAGGGTGCGCATGCTGGCTGAGAGCCCGGAGGCGACGCCGAGGTGGCGGGGGGCGACGCTCCCCATGATGACGCTGGTGTTGGGCGAGGAGAAGAGAGCGAAGCCGAGACCTAGAACCGTCAGGACGACCACGACCAGTGCCAGGGATGAGGCGCTGCCGAGAGAGGCGGCGATGCCGAGACCGAGGGCGCAAAGGGCCATCCCCACGGTGGCTACCCGTTCGGCCGGGTAGCGGTCGGCAAGCCGCCCGCACAGGGGCGAGAGCAGGGTCTGCACGATCGGCTGGATGATGAGGATGGCGCCGGCTTCGCGCGCGCTCATCCCCTTGACGTACTGCAGATAGAGGCTGAGGAAGAAGGTTACTCCGAAAGTGGCGGCGTAGTTGAGCAGGGCGGCCAGGTTGGAGAGGGCGAATATGCGGTTCCCGCGCAGCAGGCCGATGTCGAGGATAGGGTAGGCGGTACGTGCCTCCAGCACCAGGAACAGAGCCAGGCCCGCCACCCCCGTCGTCGCCAGTCCCCATGCCCAGGGACCCCTGCTGAGGTTGGCGGCCCCGACGATCAGCAGCAGGATGGCGCCGGCGTAGACCAGGCTTCCGCGCCAGTCGAACGGCTCGCCGGCGGCGTCGGCCCACTCGCCGCGCAGCCGGGCGCAGGTGATGAGGAAAACCGTCACACCCAGCGGCACGCAGAGATAGAAGAGCCAACGCCAGCCGAGAGCCGTGACCAGGGCGCCGCCGAAGAACGGCCCGCAGGAGATGCCGGCGTAGACGCTGGCGACGGCGATTCCCAGGGCCTTGCCCCGCTCTTCGGGAGGGAAAACCGAGACGACCATGGCGATGGTCGTGGCCATGACCATCGAGCCGCCCATCCCCTGGAGAAAACGCAGGCCGATCAGCGCTTCGATCGACCAGGCCTGGGACAATGCCCCGCCGACAATGGTGAAGATGACGATGCCGTACTGGAAGATGCGCCGGCGGCCATGGATGTCCCCCAGCCGTCCCATGGAGAGCAGAAAGATGGAGGCCGACAGCACGTAGACCGTTTCCACCAGCCCCAGCTGCAGGGCGCTGGCGCCGAATTCCCGGCCGATGGCGGGAAGGGCCACGCCGACGGCGGACATCATGAACGGCATGAGGAAATGGGCGGTGCAGACGACGAACAGGGTGGCGCTGCGGGAAACCGGGGGATGCATCGGGATCCTTCGGGAACGGGAAATCTGCTTGCGGGGACGCGGGGTATCCTAACCGATTTGACGTGGAAAAAAAAGCCGCAAAGACCGGCTTTTTGCGAGAGCCAGGCGCGCCGGGGAATCACCTTACTCCGTGCAGTGCGCCACAAGCACCGTGATGTCGTCCGGCAGCGGTCCCTGCTGCGTCGTCAGCCCCATCAGCCGGTCGACCATTTCCCGGGCGCCGGTCGCGCCTTTCAGGTGTCTGGCCAACAGGCGGTTGTTCAGTGTCAGTTCCGGCCGGGCGTCCACCAGGCCGTCACTGTAGAGAACCAGGGTGTCCCCTTTATCCATCACGACCCTCCCTTCCCGGTAGCTCTTCCTGCCCGGCACCCCCAGAGGCAGCACGCGCGGGGAAAGACCTCTTACAGCTCCGTTGCCGTGCCGAAGAAAGGCGTAGCCGTGGCCGCAGTCGACGAAGGTCAGGCGGCGGGCCTCCGCGTAGAGTTGGGCGTGGACCAGCGTCACGAAGCTTTCTGAGTTCTCCAGGTCGGGCAGCAGGGCCTGTTCGGCCAGTCGCAGCGCCTCCTGCGGCCGGTTGTGCGCGACGGAGCGGAGGGCGGCCCTGACCGTCGCCATGAGCATGGCCGCCGCCATCCCCTTGCCCATGACATCACCGAGGGTGAAGCTCCAGACGCCGGGACAGACTTCCTGCCAGTCGAAGAAATCGCCGCCCACCTGTTTTGCGGGGAGGCAGCGGGCGGCGATCTCGAAGCCGGGGATCTGCGGAGTGCTGCGCGGCAGGAGCTTCGCCTGGATTTCGGCGGCGTAGACCAGCTCCGCCTGGAGTTGGTAGCGGCGCATCTCGCTTTCACGCAAGGCGTCCTCGGCCCTCTTCCGTTCGCTGATGTCCCGGATGATCCCGATGTTGCCGATGGGAATCCCCTTGCTGTCGAGCCGCTTCATCGCGTACAGCTCGCCGAGGAATACTTCGCCGTTTTTCCGGCGGAAATCGACCTCCAGGATCTTCGCCCCGACCGCCTGCCCGAGGTCGAACACCTCCCGCCCGGTACGCTGGAAGCCCTCCTCGTCGGCATAGAGAATCCTGACGCTTTGTCCCTCCGCCTCTTCGCTCTCATAGCCGAAGATCTCCCTCAGGGCGGGTTGGTTGACGTGCAGGACCGTGCGGTCGTGGTTGGTCACGACGATGACGTCGCGGATGCTGTTGAATAGGTTCTGGTCGCGCTCCGCCCGCCTCTGTATCTCGATGTAGGCCTTGGTCAGCTCTTCTTCCGCCTTTCGTCGTTCTTCCCGCTCTTCGGCCTCGGAGAGGGCTCGT
>DATBML010000313.1:0-6978 GCA_036554885.1 Desulfuromonadales bacterium | reverse complement strand
GTTGTAGAAACCGCCGAGCTGGTGCGCCATGGCGTGGACGTAGCCGAGGCTGGCGTTGTTGAAGGCCATGCCGGCCAGGTACTCGGCATAGGCCATCTTGTCGCGGGCCTCGAGGTTCTTGCCGTTGGCCACGGCCGGGCGCAGGTACTCGGCGATCAGCTCGATCGCCTTGATGGCGCAGGCGTCGGTGATCGGGGTGGCGATGGTGGAGACATAGGCCTCAACGGCGTGGGTCAAGGCGTCCATGCCGGTGGCGGCGGTGAGGGGGGCCGGCTTGCCGACCATCAGGACGGGGTCGTTGATGGCGATGTTGGGGGTGCAGCGCCAGTCGACGATGGCCATCTTCACCTTGGTGTCGGTGTTGGTGATGATGCAGAAACGGGTCATTTCGCTGGCGGTGCCGGCGGTGGTGTTGATGGCGACGAAGGGGGGCATCGGCTTGCTGGTCTTGTTGACACCTTCCAGATCACGGACGTGGCCGCCGTTGGTGGCAACCATGCCGATCCCTTTGGCGCAGTCGTGGGAGCTGCCGCCGCCGAGGGAGATGATCGAGTCGCACTTGTTGTCCTGGTAGACCTTCAGGCCGTCGTGCACATTCTTGTCGGTGGGATTGGGCTCGGCGCCGTCGAAAATCACGCAGGCCACACCTGCGGCTTCGACCTGCTTCTTGATCTGGTCGGCCATACCCATGCCGGAAATGCCCTTGTCGGTGACCAGCAGGGCCTTCCTGGCGCCGAGCTGCTTGACCTGCTCACCGGCTTCCTTGGAGGAGCCGACGCCCATCAGGGAAACGGTGGGGATGAAAAAGCCGAAAGTCTGATCTGCCAATGCCATGGTTCATTCTCCTTTTGTGGTTATTTGGTGTTGCCAACGAATTGACCAGATTGTCTTGTTGGATTAACGATCATGCCTGATAAATAACCGGTACCCGACCGCACCTCCTCTCTCCGCTGTCCGATTCCTTCAAAAATCAAATCAAACATTGGTTGAGGTATACAGCAACAACGGTGCCAAACCCGAATGATCCACTCAAGTACCTGTATATTCATTGTTTTTTAACTTTATTAAAATGCCGCACGGTCTCCCCTTCAGACCATGCGTTCCATAGCGGCACGCTTTGTTCCAAATCGCCCCAAAATGTGCTCCTCGCGGTCCGCCGACGAGACGGATCCCCTGTCCAACCTTCAGAATGTCGTTACTTGTTACACATCGTTCCAATCTGGAACATCAGCCACTGTTCCATTCCGTTGCGCCGCCAACCCTGCGAAAGACGGCTTCCGGGCTACTGTTTATTTCCATGAGCGCCACCGCAGCAAAATGAACCTGCAAGGTCGCTCCAACAGCCTGCCGAGAAGGCCAAAACGGTGGATTAATCCATTGGCACAGAAGGACCGGCTCAACTCCGCCGCGGCTTGTACCCGAAGACAATCAACTTGTTCGTCGACGGAAAATCGTTTTGTGCACGGGAATTGCACACGTATACAGAACGCCGGCATGATCCGATCGGAGCTTGTCGTGGAATTGCCCATGAATTGTCGAGGGGAAGATAGGCCCGGAGTGGCGCCGTACCGGCGATTCGTGATATTTTAATAACCATCGCCCCCGGCCATCGTGTCCGATGCCGGGAACCGCGACTGAACTTCATAAGGAATTGCCGTGAATATCAGCAAATTCGTAACCCCCGAAATCATCTTCGGCCTCGGTTCCCTGAGCCAGATCGGTGAAAGCGCTGCCCGTATCGGTGCCTCGAAAGTTTTTCTCGTTAGCGATGATGGCGTCATCAAGGCCGGCTGGGCCGACAAGGCCCGGCATTACCTGCAGGTCGCCGGCCTGGAGACCGAGGTCTTTTCCTCACTGACCACCAATCCCAAGGATTTCGAGGTCACGGAAGGGGCGCAGCGCTATCTGGCGTCGGGGTGCGACGCCCTCGTTGCCGTCGGCGGCGGCAGCCCTACCGACGTTGCCAAGGCCATCGCCATCCTGGCCAGCAACGGCGGCCGGCTCCAGGACTACGAAGGAATCAACAAGATTGTCCATCCCCTGCCGCCGATGGTGATCGTGCCCAGCACCGCCGGCGCCGGCTCCGAGGTCAGCCAGTTCACGATCATCGTCGACACCGTGCGCAAGCTGAAGATGTCCATCATCTCCAAATCGCTGATCCCGGATATCGCCATCGTCGATCCGGAACTTCTGCAGACCAAGGACAGCCTGCTGGCCGCCGCGACCGGACTCGACGCCCTGACCCACGGCATCGAATCGTATGTCTCGCTGGCCGCCACGCCCCTGACCGACATCCACGCACTGAAAGCGATCCAGCTGATTTCCCGCTACTTGCGCCGGGCGGTAGTCGACCGGCAGGACATGGAGGCGAATACCAACATGGCGATGGCCAGCCTCACCGCCGGCATGGCCTTTTCCAACGCCATTCTCGGGGCCACCCATGCCATGACTCACCAGGTCGACGGACTCATCGATCAGCATCACGGGGAGACCAATGCCTCGATCCTCCCCCACGTCATGGAATTCAACCTTGGCGCCGCCCCTGAGCGGTTCCGCGAGATCGCCATCGCCATGGGCGAAGAGGTGGCGGGTCTCGATACCCTCACCGCCGCCGCCCTCTCGATCAGGGCGGTCAAGGCGTTGATCCGGGACATCGGCCTGGCCAAGGGTCTGTCGCAGATCGGCCTGCAGGAGGAATTCGTTCCACTGCTGAGCCGCAACGCCCTGAAGGATGCCTGCCTGGTGACCAACCCTCGCAGCGCGACCTTCGATGACATCGTGGCCATCTTCCGAAAATCCATGTAAAACCAGGAGCAAGGCACTAGGCATGGAACAGGGACTGAACCTGCTTTCTCCATTAAAGCATCTTGTTAGCTTGTACCAATCAACTCATTGGTTTTAAAGGTGAAGTAGTGACAAACAGGGAAAAGCTTCTTGAGCAGCTGACCGGGGTCGACTCCTCCAAGCTCAACTATTATGTCGAGCTGAAAAAGCGAAATCAGGAGGTTCTCAAGCAGAACAGCCGCCTGGAAATCCTGCATCAGCTGGCCCATGACATCAACATCGACATGTCGGTTGCCGACATCATCGAGCGGGCCTTTTACAAGCTGCCCCAGACCCTGCCCTGCGACTTCCTCGGCCTGATCACCGTCAAGGGGGGCGAACTGGCGCTCAAGGCGATGATGCCGAGGGACTACTGCCGGATCGATGATTTCCCCGCTCACTCCCCTTCCCTCAACGTCATCCGGCAAAAAAAAGGCGACATCTTCAACCTGACGCAGGAAGACCTCCGCCACATCCGTTACAACCCCCGCTACCCGGGTCCTCTCAAGGCACTGGTGGTCACCCCCATGTTTCGACGGGACGAGGTGATCGGCGCCCTGATCGTCGCCAGCGTCGACAATGGTGCCTATACGGCAGCCGATCTCAGCTTCGTCCAGCACCTGGCCGACCAGCTGTCGATCAGCATCCAGAACGCCCGCCTCTACAAACAGGTTTCCCGGGCCAAAAAGGAATGGGAGGAGACTTTCAAGGCGGTCACCGACCCGATTTTCCTGATCGACACCGATTACAACGTGCTCCTCCATAACGACCGGCTGCCGCCGGAAATGCTCGCCTCGTGGAACCAGGCCCTGAGCAGCAAATGCTTTACCAAGCTGCACGGCCGCAACCAGCCGTGCGTCAACTGCCCCATCAATGAGATCAGGCAGACCGGCAAACCGGTATTCCAGCGCTGGCAGACCGATGCGGGGATCCTGCTGGACCTCTCCTATTATCCGGTCCTGAACGAAGAGAAGCAGCTGGCAGCCGTGACCATCATTCTCAAGGATGTCACGCAGAAGACCAAGATGGAGGCACAGCTGGTGCACTCGGCCAAACTCGCTGCCCTGGGCGAGATGGCTGCCGGCGTGGCCCACGAATTGAACAGCCCGATGACGGTGATCATCGGCACCGCCCAGATGCTGGCCCGGGAATTCGCCCGGGAAGCCCAGGACGAAAAGGCCGAAGCCCTCGAGGACATCATCAATTGCGGCCTGCGCTGCAAGCGGATCATCCAGAACCTGCTGACTTTTTCCCGCCAGGACCAGTTGCCGGCGACGGAGATCGATCTCAATGCCGAAGTGGAGCGGGTCCTTTCCCTGATTCGCTACCAGATCAATCGCAGCCAGATCCGAATCGTCGCAACGCTGGACCCTTCCCTGCCGAAGCTGACCGCCAACGGCCCGCAGATTCAGCAGGTGCTCACCAACTTCCTGATCAATGCCCGGGACGCCCTGGACGAGGTGCAACGCCAGGAAAAAATCATCGAAGTGAGCACGACCCTGCGTCAACAAGGCAAGAGGAACTGGGTCGTACTCAGCGTTCGCGACAATGGAACGGGTATCGACGCGGAGAGACTACCGAAAATATTCACCCCCTTCTTCACCAGCAAAGAGGCCACCAAGGGGACCGGCCTCGGCCTCTCGGTGAGCCTGGGGATCGCCGAATCGCATAACGGCACCATCGAGGTCGACAGCGTGCCGGGGGAAGGGAGCACCTTTTCCATGGCCCTTCCCCTCGAACAGGATTGAACCATAATGTAATTAAAGGCGGTGAAAGCGTGGCTCAGATTCAAGTACTGATCATCGACGACGAAGCGGATGTCTGCAATTTCTTCCGTCGGCTGCTGACGCGCAGGGGTTACTCAGTGGTCACTGCAGTCAACCAGGCGGAGGCGCTCCGGGCACTCGATGAGAGACAATACAGCGTCGCCCTGGTCGACCTGAAGCTTCCGGACACCGACGGCCTGACACTGCTGAAGTTGATCAAGTTCCGGCAACCCGCCTGCGAGGTCATCATCATGACCGGCTACAGCACGGTGAAAACGGCGGTCACGGCTATCCAGCTCGGCGCCTACGAGTATCTGGAAAAACCTTTCGACGAAATCGATGCCATCGAAGCCCTGGTCGAGAGAGCCGCCACCAGCGGGCAAAGGCCTGTCGCCGAGGATGAGTGGAGCGAAGCGGCACAGGGAGTCGGGTTTCAGGTGGGAGTCTCGGAGGCCATGCGCCGGATGGTCTCCCTCGCCTTCAAGATCGCCAAAAAGAACATCAATGTCCTGATCCAGGGAAAGACCGGAACCGGCAAGGAAGTTCTCGCCCGTTTCATTCACGCCACCTCGAACCGGGCCAACCAGACCTTCATTCCCGTCAACTGCGGCGCCCTGCCGGAAAACCTGCTGGAGAGTGAACTCTTCGGCCATGAGCGGGGGGCGTTCACCGGCGCCAGCCAGACCCGGCGGGGGATTTTCGAGCTGGCCAATCGCGGCACCCTCTTTCTCGACGAAATCGGCGATGCCAGTCCGCTGATCCAAGTCAAGCTGCTGCGCGTGCTGGAAACGGGAGAATTTATGCGCGTCGGCGGCGAGAAGCCGATCACCACCGATGTCCGGGTCATCGCCGCCACCAACATCAACCTCGAAGAGGCGATTCGGGAAAAGACCTTTCGCGAAGACCTTTTCTACCGCCTCAACGTGGTCCAGCTCGAGATTCCGCCTTTGCGGGATCGCGCTGAGGACATCCCCCTGCTGGCAGAGCATTACGTCGAGCAGCTCAATCCCGAACTGCGGCTGGCACCCGGGACACTTCGCCTGCTGCAGGACTACCACTGGCCCGGGAACATCCGGGAACTGGTCAACGTCATCCGACGGGCGGTCGTGCTCTGCACCGGCGACACGATCCTCCCCAATCACCTCGGCAACGCCATCCTCTCGGCCAATCCGTCATCGACCAGCCCCTTAGCCTCCCTGCCGGTCGGACCGGAGGCTCTCCCCGCGGAGCGACGCTCCACCCTGGACAGTTTCTGGGAGCACTACGGAAAGGAAGAGGTCCTCGAAAAGATGAGCGCCGGCGAGCTGAACCAAATGCTTCACTCCCTCCATGGCCTGGAAACCGGTTTGCTGGCGGTCATGCGCAAACGGGGCATCGCCCCCCCTTCCGCTTGCCAGGGGCTCAAGGACACAGAGGTGGAAATGATCAAAAAAGCCCTAGAACGGCACCGTTGGAACATCACCGAAGCTGCAAAATCCCTGGGGATTGCCCGAAATACCCTGCACCGCAAGATCAAGGCCTTCGATTTGCGCACTGAGTGATCTGTGCTGTTGCCGGAACAATCCCATCCCCACGCACCCTTTCCTGTAGAGGTGAGTGGACTGATCCGTAGTGTGCTTCGCTCTCGGGGAACTGAATGGGTCCGATCGATTACGAGGAGAACAGAAGGATGGCGGACAAAGCGCCCAAACCGAAAAACGCGGTGATCTGCCCGCACTGCCGCCAGGTGGTGACCCCATATCGCAATCCGACGCCGACCGTCGACATCATCATCCGCATCGGCCGACAGGTGGTCCTGATCGAGCGGAAAAACGCCCCCTTGGGCTGGGCACTCCCCGGTGGGTTCGTCGACTACGGAGAATCCCTCGAACAGGCCGCCGTCAGGGAAGCAGAGGAGGAGACCGGCCTGGAGCTGGCAGATCTGCGACAGTTCCGAGCCTACTCAGCACCAGACCGGGATCCTCGCCAGCACAACATCTCCTTCGTCTTCATCGCCGAGGGGACCGGGCAGCTTCGGGCCGGAGACGACGCCGCCGGCGCGGCACTGTTCCCCCTCGACGCCCTTCCCTCACCTCTCTGCTTCGACCATGGGCAGATCCTGGCTGATTATAATAGGACGCTGGCAGCCAACGCGGATCGGGCTGAGATAACTGCGCCCTGATCATCGGGAATATGTAGTCGGACCTGCTCTGGCCTCCCCCGTAAATGAAAGCCCCGTGCCGAAACGCACGGGGCTTTTTGTTCAGCTGATGGACATGGGCAGAGGATTGGGGGAAGGCACCGGAGAAACAGGAACATTTCTTGACTGCTTGACGAAAAGTCAATCAATGCTAATGTTGCAAAACAAAAGTTGAACCGTCCCCGCTGAATATTGAAACCAAATCAGGAG
>DATBML010000236.1:0-4698 GCA_036554885.1 Desulfuromonadales bacterium | reverse complement strand
GGTATCGGCCCCGGCCTGGGTGAGTCGCCAGGAGTCCTTGCCTTCGCGGTCGATATCGAAGCTGTGGGCGTCGTGCTTGATGGCGCCGACCCGCCAGCCGCGCCGCTTCAGCTCGGCGATCAGTTTTTCCAGCAGGGTGGTCTTGCCGGTGCCGCTCTTGGCGACCACCGATACGATGGCTGGCTTCATGTTCAGCTCCTCCTTGCATCGCTGCAGTTCTTCGGGGGTGTTGACGTTGATCAGTGCCCGCTCCCAGCCGGTGGGAAGTTCGTCCGGTTCGAGGTAGAGCACCCGGACCTCGGGATAGAAATCGTATATCCGATAGTTCTTCGCTGCCAGCAAGGCCCGCATCGGCTCCAGACAAGACTTGCCATAAAGGGCGAAGAGCGGCTCCAGTCCGGCGGGCGTTTGCGGCACCACGACATCGCACCCGGAGCGCTGCGCCACGATGGCACGAATCAGTTCCGGGTCGGGACAGGGCATGTCGCAGGCGGCGACGAAGACGTAGGGGGTTTCGGCCGCCAGCAGGCCGGTATAGAGACCGCCCAGGGCACTGCCGGGGTAGCGGTCGGGAAAACAGGGCAGGTCCGGCGCCGTCAGGTCAGGCCGGTCGCCGGCAATGAGGACGCGCGGGAAGAGCGACCGGAAAACGCTCAGCATCCGCTCGAAGAAAGAGACCCCCCCGAGCTCCAGCACCGCCTTGTCCCGGCCCATGCGCGAGCTTCGGCCACCGGCCAGGATGACGCCGGTGACATCGGGAAAGGTCAGCGAAGATTCCGTTTCGATGTGCGCATTTTGCATAGCGGTGGGGATTATAGTCGGAAGGGGGGGATGAGGCAATAAGGAATTTTTGCTAAATGCCGTGTTCCGGTAAACACGCTGGCAAGAAGCTCGCGCTGTGCATCGCTCACTTTTTTCAGGGACGCTTATCGTTCCTCCTGGTTACAAACCGGATATTTGTCTCAGAATGCCTGCCAGATGAACCAGACACCCACCACCGTGACAACCACACCGCTGATACGTTTCGCCCAAGTGGAGAAGCTGACCACTCCTTTGGCCTTGACGAACGCTTCGATGAACCCGGTGAAGGTGCCGGCGGCGAGCATTAGAAGGCAGTGCCCCAGGGCGTAGACGAAAAGGAGGGCGACGCCGTAAAGCACCTCCCCTTGGCTGGCGACGTAAGTGAGGATCACCACCAGCACCGGGGTGGCGCAGGGAGAGGAGACCACGCCGAAGAAAAGCCCGAGCAAGAATGCGCCGATGAGGCCGCCCCGCTTCGGCTTGAACTCGCGCCGGATGGGGAGGCGGATTTCGTACAGACCGGCCATCTGCAGCCCCATCGCCACAGCGACCGCGCCGGCGGCCACGTACCACCACCCCCCCAAGGTGCCAAACATCGTCCCGAGCAGCCCCGCCGCCGCGCCGAAGGCGGTGAAGATCAGCGACAGGCCGAGGATGAAGGCGAGGGAGTAGCAAAACGCCTTCCACCGGTCCCCCTCGGCGTAGCCACCGACGAAACCGACCACCAGCGGGATGGTGGCCAGCACGCAGGGGGAGGCCGAGGAGATCACCCCGGCCAGAAAGACGGCGCCGAAGGCGACGAGGGGGTAGACGGCGATGATCTGTTCGATGTTATCGAGCCAGCTCACTTTACCCCCAAGGCCTGCAGTTCCTTGATGATCTCCGCCTTGTCCATGAAGCCGACGTGCCTCTTCACTTCCTTGCCTCTGCCGTCGAAGAAGACCTGGGTCGGGATCATCTGGATGGCGAAGCGCTTGGCCGCCGACTGGTCCTCCCGCACGTCGATGAAGAGAACGTTTGCCCGGCCGCGATAGGTGCCGGCCAACTCCTCCAGGATCGGCGCCATCTTCTTGCAGGGGATGCAGGTGCGGGCCCCCAGGTCGATGACGGCCGGCTTGCCAGCCGCCAGTGCACGGTCGACATCGGCAGAGATCGCAGAGGGAAGTTCCGCCCAGGCGACGGTGGTGCTCAGCAGCAGGGTGAGAAGAACGAGCGACCGCTTCACAGCCACCCCCGAATCTCTTCCGCCGAGGGAGCCTTGCCGGAGACCTTGACCACGCCGTCGATCACCAGCGCCGGGGTGCTCATCACCCCGTACTTCATGATGGACGGGATGTCCTGCACCTTGACCACCTCAGCCTCCCTACCAGCCTGGGCGAGGGCCTTCTTCACGTTGTCGTAGAGCTGCGTGCACTTGGCGCAGCCAGTTCCGAGGACTTCGATCTTCATCTCTCTTCTCCTTTCGTCAAAGAATGGCGTTGAACAAGTAGCCGACCAGGACGATGGCGGCGGCCACAACCCCGAAGAAGGTTGCCAGCAGCGGTCTCTTCAGGACGTTGCTCAGCAGCACCGCCTCGGGTAGCGACAGGGCAGTCACCGCCATCATGAAGGCGAGGACGGTGCCGATGGCCATCCCCTTGGCGGTCAGCGCCTGGACGATCGGGATCACCCCGGCGGCGTTGCTGTAGAGCGGCACACCAAGGGCGACCGCCAACGGCACGGCCAAGGGGTTGTCGCGCCCGGCCCAGCGGGCCAGGAAGTCCTGGGGCACGTAGCCGTGGATAAAGGCGCCGATACCGATGCCGATGACCACATAAGGCCAGATTTTCTTCAGCAGCCCGGTGGTGTATTCACGGGCGTAGACCAGCCGCTGCGGCCAGCTCTGTTCGACGATTTCGGCGTTCCCCACCTGCAACTGCCAGACGTAATCCTGGACATGCTTCTCCATCTTCAGTCGTCCGATGACGATGCCGGCGACGACCGCCACCAGCAGACCGGTACCGAGGTAGATCAGGGCGATCTGCCAGCCGAACATCCCCCAGAGCATGATCAGGGCGACCTCGTTGACCATCGGCGAGCTGATCAGGAAGGAGAACGTCACCCCCAGCGGCACTCCCGATTCGACGAAGCCGATGAAGAGCGGTACCGCCGAGCAGGAGCAGAAGGGAGTGACGACGCCAAGCAGGGCGGCGATGCCGTTGCCGACGTACTCCCGCTTGTGCGACAGGATTCGTTTGGTCCGCTCCGGCGGGAACCAGGAACGGATGACGGCCACGGCATAGATGATCACCGCCAGCAGCAGGAAGATCTTGAGCGTTTCGTAGATGAAGAAGTGCAGCGCCCCGCCGAGATGAGTCTCCAGGGAGAGACCCAGCCAACTCAGCACCAGGTCGGCGAAGGTTTCGAGAAAGCCGAACATTTTACGTCGATATCCTCGGATTAATCATGGCCTTTTGGCATAATAGCCAAGGACTTGCTCAAAAAAAAGTGACCGCGCAAGCCGAATTTTTATCCGCAGATTGCGCAGATTGAACCAAACCAAATCCCGTCTTTTAATCTGCTTCCATCTGCGAAATCTGCGGATGGATCATTTGCCAACGGCCTTCAGATAGGCCGACTGCTCCCTGGCGCGGGACTCCAGCACCGACTCGACGCAGCCGAAAAAATTGAGGATGCAGGGCACCCGCAGCCGATAGAAAACCTGGTTGCCGCGCTTGTCGTCGAGCACGATGCCCGCCTGCTTCAGCACGGAGAGGTGCTTGGAGACGGTGGAGACGTCGGCGCCGATCATGGCGGTCAGGTCGCAGACGCAGCGTTCTTCCTTTTCCAACTCTTCGATGATGAAGAGCCGGCTCGGATGGGCCATCGCCTTGAGCACCCGGGCGCGGGCTTCGAGATGGGCTTTGCGTTGTTCGATCATAGTGGCCTCCTCGGCATCTATTTGGCATTTTAACCAAATGGCCAAGAAGCGCAAGAAAAAAAATCCCTGAAGGTCCAATCCTCAGTTTGCTTTGAAGTCCCCCTTTAACAAAGGGGGATTTAGGGGGATTTGCTTGATGTCCGTTTCATCAAATTCCCCCCCGCCCTCTCGCCCGCCCTCAGCCCAAGCCAGTTCCGGCATCCCTTCCCCGATAGGCCCGAGCCAGGATTTCCAGTGGATGGAAGACCGGATAAGGCAAGACGTGGCGGAACTGCAGCCGGCAGCTCATGCAGTCGGTGATGATCGCCGCGGGGTCCTGTTTCCGGATTTTTTCCAGCAGGGGGCGGCCGACGGCGAGGGATTGCTCGTGGAAATCGGCCTTGAAGCCGAAATTGCCGCCCATGCCGCAGCATTCCGTATCCCCCACCAGCTCGACGGTCAGCCCGGGGATCAGCGCCAGCAAGTCCAGGTAGGGGCGGCCCATCTTCTGCTCCCGCTGATGGCAGGGGGCAAAGTAGGCCATGCGTCCGGGTACGGCATGGAAGCGGGTATCGAGCCGCCCCTCGGCATGGAGCCTGGCCAGGTACTCCCCGGCGTCGAAGAGATGTTCGGCAACGGTAATCCGTGCCAGGGGATCGAGGGAAGAAAAATAGCCGTCGTCCTTGAGGATATTGCCGAACACCAGTTTTTTGAGGATCCTGTGCTTATTGCCGCCTCTGTTCGGGTCCGGCACCTTCAGCTCGTCCGCGCCGGCATTCACCGATTTCTGGTACGCCTCGGAATAGTAGGCCCGTTCCTTGAGGAGGGTCTTCATGAAGAAACCGCAGGTGGGACAGGAAGTGAGGAGGTCGTCTCCGGCCTGCGCCGAGTCGAGAAGATGACCCAGGTTGGCTCCGGCCCGATGCAGCGCTCCCTGCCGGTCGCCTTCCACCAGGTGCGGCATACCGCAGCACTGCTGCGGCGGGACCTGGACAGTC
>DATBML010000221.1:0-5746 GCA_036554885.1 Desulfuromonadales bacterium | reverse complement strand
TCCCGATCAACCTGGCCCGGCTGATCGCCGATCAACTGATCGAAAAGGGCGAGGTCACCCGTGGCTGGCTGGGCGTGAGTATCCAGCCGCTGACGCCGGAGTTGGCCGAATCGTTCGGTCTCGACCAGGTTTCCGGAGCGTTGGTCAATCAGGTGCTCGCCGGCTCTCCCGCCGAGAAGGCCGGGGTGAAACGGGGCGACGTGCTGCTCACTTACGACGGCAAGCCGGTGCGCGGGGTGCGTGAGCTGCAGCTGCTGGTGGCGAGCACTCCGGCCGGCAGCAAGGTCGAGCTGGTGGTGCTGCGCCAAGGCAAGCGCCTGAACCTGCCGGTGACCATTGCCGCCCAGCAGCCGCCGCAGACTGCCGCGGCGGCTCCGAGCCAGGATAAGGGACAGGGGCAGGGTCTCGGGCTGACCGTGGTGACGGCCACCGGAGGTGCGGGGGTGCAGGTGGAGACGGTCGACCCCGACTCGGCAGCGGCTGCCGCCGGGGTGCGTCCCGGCGACGTCATTCTGGCGATAAACCAGCAGGAAGTGAACGATCTCGCCGCCTTCCGGAAGGCGGCCGATGATGCCGGAAAGAAAAAGAACGTGGTCCTGCTTGTCCGCCGCGGGGATACCGTTCTCTATCTGGCATTCCCCGTGCGCTGAGGGCGCCGGCACCGGATCGGCCATTACTGAAACAGACAGACATTTTCGACAGGGAGGAACCATGGCCAGGCTGGTGGATAATCCTGACCTTGCATTTCGACTGGCGCGGGCAATTGTCTCGGACATTGCCCTCTACAACCAGGAGAAGGTGAAGGAAGGGATAAAGAACGACAGCATCTTCGAGGTGCTGGCCGACGAGTTGAAGGAAGGGCGGGAGCACTTCTACACCCGGGTTTCTCCCGATCTCGCCAACCGGGATCATCTTTATGACCGCGCCATCGTCGACGTGATGATCAAGCAGGCCGGCAAGATCGAAAGCTCAATCTGGTAGATGGAGGATATCCGCCGCTTCACCTTCGAACCGGGCCGCTCCGCCGAGCGGCTCGATCGTTTTCTCGCCGATTGCCTGCCGGAACTGACCCGTTCACAGGTCAAGAAACTGATCGACGAAGGCCGGGTGCTGTTGCGCGGGACTCCCGCCAAGGCCGGCGAAAAGCTGAGAGGGGGAGAGGCTCTGGCTGTCACGCTGCCGGCGGCGGTCCCCGCCGAGGCCCTTCCCGAGGAGATTCCCCTCCGCATCCTCTACGAGGATAGCCATCTGGTGGTCATCGACAAGCCTGCCGGCATGGTCGTCCACCCCGCCCCCGGCCATCAGGGGGGGACCCTGGTGAACGCGCTGCTGCACCACTGCCGGGACCTCGCCGGCATTGGCGGCGAGCTGCGCCCCGGCATCGTTCACCGCCTCGACAAGGACACCTCCGGGGTGATGGTGGCGGCCAAGGACGACGCGGCTCTCAATGCACTGGCCGGTCAGTTCAAGGCGCACAGCATCAACCGGCGCTACCTCGCTCTGGTGCACGGTCTGGTTCCGACCGACCGCGGGACGGTCGACAAGCCGATCGGCCGGCATACCGCCGAGCGCAAGAAGATGAGCGGCAAGACCCGCTCCGGCCGGCGCGCGGTCACCCACTGGCGGGTGCTGCGCCGCTTCGACAAGGATCGGCTGACCCTGGTGGAGTTGGCCCTGGAAACCGGCCGCACGCACCAGATCCGCGTCCACTTTTCGGAGATGAACCATCCCGTCGTTGGCGACCCGGTTTACGGCTCCAGCGGCCGTGCCCAGGCCCTGACTGATCCGGAACTGCGCAAACGGCTGCTTTCTCTGCACCGCCAGGCGCTGCATGCCCGAATCCTCGGCTTCATCCACCCGGCCACCGGAACCTACATGGAATTCGAGAGTCCGGTACCGGAGGACCTGCGGGGGATACTGGATTACCTCGAAAGCAAGTATCGGCCGACCTCGGACCGGTAGCATATTGAACATAAACACGGCAGTTGATCACGCAACGCCGCAACGTTCGCAACGAGAACAAAACCCAATCAATATCCCTGGATTTACGTTGCGTCGTTGCGTTCGTCGCGTGAGGCTGCTTTTCCAGGTTGAATTCACGGAGCAATTTCCAATATGAAACTCGCACGTCAAGGCAAGATCGGCTTCCTGCAGCCCGCCTGGGCCCAGGAGGGCACCATTCAGGCCGGCTTCACCACCCGCAACGGCGGCGTCAGCCGTCCCCCCTATAATTCTCTCAATCTCGGCTACAATACCGACGATCCGCGGCACAATGTGGAAGCAAACCGCTCCACTCTGGCCCGAACCTTTGATATCGGCCCGCACCTTCTGCTGACCGTGCAGCAGGTGCACGGCAGCGATATCCTGCTGATCGACGAGCCTAACCCCGATCTTTCCCACTTTCTCGGTGTCGAGTGCGATGCCATCATCACCGACCAGCCCGGCATCATGATCGGCATCCTGGTGGCGGACTGCATTCCGGCCCTGCTCTTCGACACGGCCCGCCGGGTGGCGGCCGTCGTCCATGTCGGATGGCGGGGAGCGGCGGCGGGACTTCTCGGGAAGACGGTCAAGGCGATGCAGAACAGCTTCGGCTGCCGGCCGGAGCAGATTGCGGCGGCGATCGGTCCCGGCATCGCCGCGCATCGTTACGAAGTCGACCGGCCGGTGCGAGATGCTTTCCGCATCGGCGCCGGCGATTGGGAAAAAATTGCCGAAGAAGTGGCGCTCGGCAAATGGCATCTCGACCTCAAACGCAGCTGTCAGCTGCAACTGGCGGCGGCCGGTCTCGAGCCCGCCCGCGTCGAGACGGCGGCCGAATGTACCTGCTGTCACAAGGAGCTGTTCTTTTCCTACCGCCGGGACAACGGCAAAACCGGCCGGCAGATCGGCTTCATCAAGATGGGCGCATGAGCGGCAAGTCGACCCGGCTGACCGGTGGCGCCGGCTGGGGGATCACCCGGGAATGCCCCGGCTGCGGTCGCCCGCAAACCGCCTGCAGCTGTTCGGCGACACCTGCCGCCGCGCTGCCGCCGACAAAACAGCTCGCCCGCCTGCGCCTGGAGAAACGCTGCGGCAAGACGGTGACGGTGGTGGCCGGGCTGGTCCTGGGCGAGGCCGAGCTGAGAGGCTTGCTCAAGGAGCTCAAGGCCCGTTGCGGCGCCGGCGGAACGGCCAAGGATGGTGATCTCGAAATTCAGGGGGACCAGCGCGAAACCGTACGGGACGTTCTGGCCATGAAGGGTTTCCGCTGCAAGGGGGGGTAAGGAATACTCTGCCCAAGCGCGGCAGGGCCCGCCTGCTGCGGAGTGAAGTCTTCGGGCGGCCGGCCGCAAAGTGCCGGGCTCCGTATTTTCCGGAATGGCCCGGCGTGAGAATTTTGTGAGACTTTGCGTGGTATACCCGTCATCGAACAAGGGTGTTCTGGGCTCCAGGGGGGGCGGATCGAGGTGTCCGCAGGAGGGGGAACCGAAAGACTTATTACCTGTATCCGGCATATTTCAACTCTCACGACAAGAGCAAAGTCAGGGCAACCTGGCGACGCAGAGTCACGGGTCCGCTTACGCGACAGCGTAAGCGGACAGCCGAGCCGCCGAAGAGAGTCTTGGTATCCTTGGAGACTGGCAGGATGGCAGTATTTCCGCCCGGCGAAGGATATTAACGCCCGTCTGCGCTCGGCAGGCGGGCGTTTTCATTTTCATGCAGAGGGGGTTCGGGATGGCGATCCCAGACTTGGTTCAATCCGGCAGATTCGGGGTGGTGGGCGCGGCGCTGCTTCTCGCCTTGTTGCCGGCGCAGGCCGTGGCGGCGACCGGATGGACGAAAGATCGGGTCCAGCTGGCCTATCTCGGCAGCGAACTGCCGGAGTTGACTCTGCCCGAGCTGATGGATCTGGAGGTCACCTCGGCGGCCGGCAAGGAACAGAAACTTTCGGAAACCGCCGCCGCCGTTTTCGTCATTACCCGGGAGGATATCCGCCGTTCGGGGGCGACCAGCATCCCGGAGGCCCTGCGGATGGTGCCGGGGCTGACCGTGGCGCGGATCGACGCCAACAAGTGGGCGATCAGCTCGCGCAGCTTCAACAGCCGCTATGCCAACAAGCTGCTGGTGCTGATGGATGGCCGCAGCGTTTTCAACACCATCTTCCCGTCGACGTTCTGGGACGTCCAGGATACCCTGATCGAGGATATCGACCGGATCGAGGTGATCCGCGGTCCGGGGGCGACCCTCTGGGGGACCAACGCCGTCAACGGGGTCATCAACATCATCACCAGGGATGCGCGACTGACCCAGGGGGGGCTGGTCACCGCCGGCGGCGGCAGCGAAGAGCGCCTTTTCGGAAGTTTGCGCTACGGCGGGCAACTCGGCCCGGAGGCCTTCTGGCGAGGCTACGCCAAATACTTCCGGCGGGACGATTCGCACGGGATCGCCGGTCGGGATGCCGCCGACGACTGGGACGCGGTCCGCGGCGGTTTTCGCCTCGACTGGTTGCCGAAGGCAGGGGGGGCGCTGACCGTCCAGGGGGATGCCTATACCGGCAGTTCGGGGGCGGCGGGGACCCGTTTCGACCCGTTCTCGGCGATCCCCGTTCCGGTCGAAGACGATGCGCAGGTCGCCGGTGCCAACCTGCTGTCCCGCTGGGAGCGGTTCACCCGCCACGGGGGGAAATCGGCCCTGCAGCTTTACTACGACTGGACCCGGCGCCGGGGTTTCTCCTTCGACGAAGAGCGGCATGCCGTCGACCTCGACCTGAAAAGCAGGGTGAAGCTCGGTCGTCGGCACGAAATTGTCTGGGGCGGCGGCTATAACTACACGCTCAGCGAATTCGAGAGCACCCCGACCGTATCGCTCAGGTCGCGCCGCACCGAGCATCTCTACAATCTGTTCATCCAGGACGAGATAACGCTCATCCCCGAGCGGCTGATTCTGACGGTCGGCGCCAGGGTCGAACATAACAGCTACACCGGGTACGAAATTCAGCCGAATGTCCGGCTGCTCGGAATGCCGAGCGAATACCACTCGCTCTGGGGCGCGATGTCCAGGGTTGGCCGCACGCCGTCGCGCTTCGATCGTGAAATCCGGGTGCTCTCGCCCTTCTCCGCCGGGCCGCCGCCGGTCGTCGCCATCATCTCGGGCAGCCGGGATTTCGACCCGGAAGAAGTGACGGCCTTCGAGCTCGGCTACCGGTATCATCCGGCTCTTCCCTGCAGCCTGGACGCCGCGCTCTTCTACAATGTCTACGAGCGGCTGCGCAGCTTCGAGCTCGGCGTTCCTTTCCCCGAAGCGTCGCCGCCCCCTCCTCATTTCGTCCTGCCGGCAACCGTCGACAACAGGCTGGAGGGAGACGCCTACGGGGTGGAACTTGCCGCGGAATGGCAGCCGGTGCAACATCTGAAGCTGAGCGCCGCCTATACCTGGCTGCAGATTTCCATCCGGCACCGCGACCACGGGGGCGATCCCTTTGCCCGGATCGAGGAAGAGAAGAGCCCCAGCCACCAGGGATCGCTGCGCGCCGGCATCGATCTGCCCGCCAACTTCGAACTCGACCTGTGGCTGCGCTACGTCGACCGGTTGCGCCGGGACGATATTCCGAGCTATCTTGAACTCGATACCCGGCTCGGCTGGCGACCCCGCCCGAACCTGGAGGTCGCCCTGGTCGGGCAGAACCTCCTCGACAGCCACCATCCCGAGTTTCCGCGGGAAACGGTTTTCAACGTGCAGCCGACCGAGGTGCAGCGCGGCGTTT
>DATBML010000159.1:0-7119 GCA_036554885.1 Desulfuromonadales bacterium | reverse complement strand
CGAGGCGGTAGAAGAGTTGGCGCGTCGCATCGAAAGCAGGCGAACCGGCCGGGAACTCATGATGGCTGAGCCCGCAGCAGAGAAACAGTCTGCAGGTCCGACCGGGAGGAGGGACGTTTCCGACGATCGGGGAGTTGATCGGCAGGCAGCGGCTCTGGCCGAACTGGAGCGATTGGCGACGGAAAAGGCGGCGGCGGAGCAGCGGGCGGCGGAAATGGCCGAGGCGGCACGGCAGGCTGAGCTGCAGGCTGCCGCGGAGCGAGCCGGGCGGGAGCAGTTGCTGGCCGAAAAAGCGGTGGCGGAACAGCGCGCCGCGGAGTTGATCGACGCGGCACGACGGGCGGCGGAGCTGGCCGAGATCGCCCGCCAGGCGGCGGAGCGGGCCGAGGCCGAACGCCGCGAACGGGAGCGGCTGGAACTTGAGAAGGCCCGGATCGAGCGACGCCTGCTGGAACGTGCCGATGAGCCCCGCAAGGGGAGACGCGGGGCTGTGGGAAGGGGCCTCCAGCCTGACGTGTTGCCATCGCTCGGCGGACGTTTCAATACGGACAGCAGTGGGACGGACCGTCCGGTGTCGCCGCCACTTAAACCGACTTCACGGCCATCGGTCGCGGGAGCCTTCTTTCAAGTCGACCGGGATCTTGCCGACATTGCTTATGAGTCCCCGGACGATGTGCTGGAAGTTCACCAGTCGGTCAGCATGACGCAGCTTTCGCTGGAAGGGTTTCCGAATCAGTACTGCACGGCTTACATCATCGCCTTGAAAAAGGGAAAGGGCAGGCAGGTTTATGTCGCCTTTCGCCTGGCCGCCAGCAATCGCGTCCTGGTGTATGTGCCGACCAGCCTCCCCCATAATCAGGATGCCTATGCAAGGGCACAACAGGAAGCCAACAAGTTCCTCCGTGTCACCGGCATAGAAACTGAGCGTCTGCCGTTAGGCAAGTCTGCAAAGGATCGGGCCGGGGCGCTCAGCCAGATTCCCGTGCTCCGCCACCAGCCCGGCGACGCCGGGAATCCATGACTTTTTCAGGATTCTGATTTTATGACGAGAAGGGGCCAGGAAAGCCAGGTCCGGCCTTTCGGCGAGAACCTTGTCAACGCGCAGACACAAAAGAGCCGGCTGAAGACTCAGCCGGCTCTTTTGTGCGTTATCGGTTAAACGTTTGGATATCTCTCATTCCGGCGGGATGATCACGCAGCAGATGAACTCGACGCGGCGATTCTGCTGCTCTCCCTCGGGAGTATCGTTGGTCGTCACCGGGCGGCTTTCGCCGTAGCCGCGCGGGAACAGCTGGTTGGCGTCGATGCCGAACTTCTCGACCATGTAGGCTTTGAGGGACTCGGCGCGGCGCATGGAGAGATCCTTGTTGTAGGCCTCCTCGCCCGTGCTGTCAGTATGCCCGGCGACCAGGACCTTGGCGTCAGGATGCTGCTTGATGAAATCGGCCGCCTTGGCGATCTGGTCGTGGTACTCGGGGCGGATGTCGGCCTTGTCGAAATCGAACTCGATCTGCAGGGTGTACTTCAGGTCGCAGCCGTCCTTGTCGACCATGACGCCCGGCAGGGTGCCAGGACACTTGTCCTTGTCGTCAGTCACCCCATCGCCATCGCTGTCACCGGGCGGCATGGGGGCCGGACGGGCAGGGGGAGGTGCGGCCATGGCCGGTTTGCCGGTCAGGAAGACCTCCTCCACGAATCCCGCGAACTTGCCGGGGTCGGTCAGGTCGGCCGCTTCGAAAGCCCCTCCGCATTGGCCGGCCTTGGCGACGCTGTCCAGGGTCTTCTTCCCTTCCTTGCTTTCCCCGACCCTGACCGTGTAGATGCAGAGTTTGTCCCCCAGGTCAGCCTTGACCTTGGCGGCGGCTGCAGGGGCGTCCTCCATTTTCACGCCGTCGCTGACCACAACGATCGCACTCTTGCCCTGGGCCGCCTTCAGGTCTGCACCTGCGGCAGTCAGCGCAGCGCTCAATGGGCTTTCGCCGCCGGGGTGCTTGATGCCGCCCAGTCCGCCGGCAAAGCCGTCGCGCGAATATTTGGTCATGCCGTAGGGGAGTGCCGTCAACTCCGCCGACTGTTTGGGGTCGTGCCCAAAGGTACGCAGGCCGCCGTTGTAGGCAACGTCCGACGGGATGCTCTGGTTCAGGCTGCTGACGAAATTCTTGGCAGTCGGGAACCTCTGCTCGCCGTTCATGGCGTTGTCCATGCTTTCCGATGCATCGAAGATGATCTGGAAATTGGCGACTTTCGGTGCGTATTTCCCGGTTTCGAACGCATGCGGCTTGAATTCCAGCGGCGTTCGGGTGGCGCAACCGGGGAGGAGGAACGTGCACATCAGCAATGGCAAAATTCCGAACCACTTTGTACTCATTTCGGGCCTCCTTGTTTTCTTGTTTTTTGCTAACGGTTGAGTGTTCGCCCTGCCATTCTGCAATCCCTGTCATCGGGACGCTTGCCTTCTGCCAAGGCCCCCCAGGCTGCCTACCAACACCGGCATAACCCTGGAGGCGAGCGGAATCAGGTTCCGGGGCGCCCTGCCGGGATGTCGCCCGAGGAGTGAACGCCGCTTTTACCCCCCCCGCATCGGTTCATCTGGAATTTACTTTATCACCATTATTTTCATTTTCATTGTGAAGCATTATTTTTTGTGATTCCCGCCCCTTCCTGACCAAATGCGAGGAGTTTGCGACCTCGACATGGTGTGACAGAATTGACCTTCGACGGCTAAATGGTACTAATGAATATCACCATATCAGCCCGACGCCTGAATGCAAGCGCTCTCCCCCCATATTTTGGTCACAGATGCTTCTCTTCCTCTTGCCGACAGACGGGCTATACTGATGGGGAATGGCCGTTGTGATCAAAGGTGTAACCTCGCCGCGGAGTCCATTGTGAATGGAAAAAGCCCGAGTGGCGTCACCGAACATCCATCCTGCCCTGAGCGTGAAGTTGCTGACGCCTGGCGCAGGGGCACTCTTGTGCGCAGCCATTCTCGTGTTTTAATTAACGCATGATGGATATCAATCTGGTCATGGACGGAGTTTACAGTTGCCGTCGAACACCGTCAGCCACGCAGTGGGGCGGCGCCACAGGTTCCGGACGATGCTGAATTTCTTTGAACGATTGGGCGAAGAAGCCCTTTATTTCCTCGGACAAGCGGGGAGAATGGGGACTTTTCTCGCGGCTTGCCTCTGGAACGTCATCCGGCCGCCCTACAAGATCTATCCGGTGGTCCGGCAGATCCATTTCATCGGCGCCCGGTCGGTTTTCGTCATCCTTTTTACCGGGGCATTCACCGGCATGGTTCTGGGCCTGCAGGGCTACTACACCCTGCGCAAGTTCGGCTCCGAGGGGCTGCTCGGCTCGGCGGTCGCCCTGAGCCTGGTGCGGGAACTCGGCCCGGTGGTGGCGGCGCTGATGGTCATCGGCCGGGCCGGTTCGGCCATCTGCGCCGAGATCGGCATCATGCGCAACTCCGAGCAGATCGACGCCCTCGAATGCATGGCGATCGATCCCTACAAAGTCCTGATGGCGCCGAAATTCGTCGCCGGGATCATTTCCGTCCCTCTGTTGACCTGCATTTTCGACATGCTGGGAATCTTCGGCGGCTATCTGGTCGGGGTACATCTGCTCGGCGTCAACGAGGGCGCCTATTTCCAGAGCATGTACCACAGTGTGGAGTGGAATGACGTTGAGATGGGCCTGGTCAAGTCCTTGGTGTTCGGCCTGCTGATCATCTGGATTGCCACCGCCAAGGGGTACTACCTGCACCTGGAAAGGGGCGGCGGGTTCGGCGCCGAAGGGGTGAGCCGAACCACCACCGATGCGGTGGTCCTGTCCTCGGTGGCGGTACTGGTCTGGGACTACCTGATCAGCGCCCTGATGCTCTGAGGCGAGCCGGAGGTTCGCGGAAGGATGAATATGGCAGAGGAGCAGGTCGCCATCGAGTTGATCGGGATCGAGAAATCATTCGGCCGGCAGCAGGTGCTCAAGGGGATCGACCTGGAGGTGCTGGCGGGGAAAACCACGGTCATCGTCGGCGCGAGCGGTGAGGGCAAGAGCGTCATTCTCAAGCACATGCTCGGTCTGCTCAAGCCGGACCGGGGGCAGGTTCTGGTCTTTGGCCGGGACCTGGCCAGGGTGGGCAGAAAGGAGCTCAACCGGATCCGCCAGAACTTTGGCGTTCTCTTTCAGAATGCGGCTCTTTTCGACTCGATGACCGTGTTTGACAACATTGCCCTGCCGCTGCGCGAGCGGACTGACGGCGGCGAGGAGAATATCCGCCGGAACGTCCGGGAAAAGCTGGCGTTGATGGATCTGGAGGGGGCCGAGGACAAGTATCCCGCCCAACTCAGCGGCGGCATGCGCAAGCGGGTGGGACTGGCCCGCGCCCTGGTCCTCGACCCGAAGATCGTCTTCTTCGACGAGCCGACCACGGGCCTCGACGTCAACAAGAGCAACGAGATCTACCGTCTCTTCTACAAGACGCAGCAGAAGCTCCGCTACACGGCCGTCATTGTCAGCCACGACGTGCCGAAAATCTTCAAGCTGGCCGATTACGTGGCGATGCTCGAGGGGGGGATTATTCAGGAATGCCTGTCGCCCGAGGCCTTTCAGCTTTCGACCAACCCGGTTATCCGTGCCTTCGTCGAGGAAACCATGGGGCCCATCTACTCGAGCGAAGAGGAGGAAAGGGGTTTCTATGAAAAAGTTTAATGTCGAGACGGCAGTGGGTGTTTTCATGGTCTTCGGTTTTCTCTGCTTTGCCTGGCTGTCCGTCAAGCTCGGCGATGTCAACCTCTTCGGCAGCGGCACCTACCCCCTGCATGCCCGTTTCGGTTCCATCGCCGGCCTCAAGGCCGGGGCTGTCGTCGAGATCGCCGGGGTGCAGGTCGGCAAGGTGACCGACATCCGCCTCAGTCCGGACGACTACGAAGCGATGGTCGAAATGGGGATCGAGAAGGGGGTGAAGGTCACCGAGGACAGCATCGCCTCCATCCGCACTGCCGGCATCATCGGCGATCGCTACGTCAACATCTCGCCGGGAGGACTACCGAATTATCTGGCGCCCGGGGGGGAAATCGTCGAAACCGAATCGGCGATCAATCTGGAGGAGCTGATCAGCAAGTACATCTTCGAAAAGAAATAGGGAGCCCGGTCATGAAACGGACCGCTACATCGCTGGTACTTCTGCTTTTTCTCCTGGTCTTGCCCGCCGGCCTGGCCGTTGCCGCCCCGGATCCCGCCGGGGACCTGCCGGTCACCGGCGAAGCGACTTCCCCCTTCGAGGAGGCCTTCGGGGAGGAAGAGGCGCCCCTGAAAGTCTGGGACCCGATCGAACCGGTCAACCGAGGAATCTTCTGGTTCAACGACAAGCTCTACTTCTATCTGCTCAAACCGGTGGCGCGGGGCCTGCGGGTTGTGCCCGAGCCGGCTCGCGTTTCGGTCGGCAATTTCTTTGACAATCTCGCTTCGCCGGTGCGCTTCGCCAACGACCTGTTACAGGGCAAGCTCAAGGATGCCAGCGACGAACTCGCCAGGTTCGTGTTCAACAGCACCTTCGGCATCGCCGGGTTGTTCGACATTGCCAGGGAACAGGGGGGAGTCAGCAAGAAGGAAGAGGATTTCGGCCAGACGCTGGGGCATTACGGGTCCGGTCCCGGCTTCTACCTGGTGCTTCCCCTGTTCGGGCCTTCCAACGCCCGGGACGCCGTCGGCCGGGTCGGGGATTACTTCCTCGACCCCCTGCCGTATGCCCTGGACAACTGGGAGCTGATCGGCGCCAAGGCCGTTGACAAGGAGAACGACCTCTCCCTCGACAAGGATACCTACGAGGGAATCAAACGCGATGAACTCGACCCTTACCTGTTCATCCGCGATGCCTATGCCCAGAGGCGGCAAGCCCAGATCGCCAAGTAGCTTTTTGCCCTGAGGTGACATATGAGAACCGCAAAGCGAATCCATAAGTTTTTTTGTCAGTTCGCAGTGACGGCGCTGCTGCTCATGGTCGCCAGCGGAGCGAATGCTGCCGAGCCGCTCGCCGAGATACGTACGACCGTCGACGAGGTTCTGACGCTGCTGCGCAACAAGAATCTCCCCCATGAAGCACGGCGGCAGCAACTGACGGCAGTCATCCGCCCCGCCTTCGACTTCGAGGTCATGTCCCAGTGGGTGCTCGGCACCAACTGGCGCAAGGCCTCGCCTGCCGAAAGAAAGCGTTTCGCCGATCTGTTCGCCGATCTGCTCGAAGCGACCTACATCGGCAAGATCGAGGCCTACACCGACGAGCGGGTGGAATATACCGGCCAGAAACTCGAGGGGGAGCGGGCGGAAGTGGATACCCAGGTCAAGACGGCCAGCGCCGACATCCCCATCCGCTACAAGGTCTTCCGCAAGGGGGAGCGCTGGCTGGTCTACGACGTGGTCATCGAGGAGGTGAGCCTGGTGCGCAACTACCGCAGCACCTATGACGAGATCGTGCGCAAAGAAGGATTCCCGGGCCTCTTCTCCCGCATGGAGGAGAAGATCCGCGAGCTCAAGACACCCGGAGCGGCGTCATGAGCGACGAATCGCGGGACCCCTGTGCCGACGGCATTTGCCGCGAGCGCCTGTGCGGGCGCATGAGGCGGGAATTGAGCTGTTTCAGTTTCCTGGAGGAGGCCGCTCTTGACGAAATCGCCCGCTTCTTCGAGTGCCGCCAGGTGAATGCCGGCGAAACCCTCTGGCGGGAAGGAGATGCCTGCTCCTTCGTCGCCTTTGTCATCCAGGGTCGGCTGGAGGTCAAGAAGCAGACCGAGTTCGCCGGCAAGGAAGTTGTGGTGGGGGTCTACGGCCGTGGAACGGTGGTCGGGGAGATCTGTTTCTTCGACGGAAGCCGGCGCGCCGAGACGGCCCAGGCACTGGAGCACCTCGATCTCATTCTCCTCACCCGCGCCAGCTACGAAAACCTGGTCGAAGCGCATCCGGTGCTCGGGGTGCGGCTGCTCGAGGGTATGCTGCTGACCGTCTCCACCCGCCTGCGCAAGTCCTTCGAACGGCTGGCCGCGATCTTTTGAGCGGCGGACCTGCCTTCCTCCCTCTCTCAGAAAAAGAATTTCAGCAGCAGGCCGCCGCTGTCGCCAG
>DATBML010000210.1:0-3269 GCA_036554885.1 Desulfuromonadales bacterium | reverse complement strand
GGCGAGGTGGAGAGCTACACCGACCAGAAACTTCTGATCTACGCCACCCGCCCGGAGAAGAAGTAAGCGACAGCCTGACAAACAAAAAAAGGGGGGATGCCGCAGCATCCCCCCTTTTTTTGTTCCGGATACGAACCTTTTAGCAGGCAGCCTTGCTTTGCGGCAACTCTCTGCCACCCTGGGCCGCCCATTTTTCCAGCATTTCGGTGGTGACGGACTTCGGACGCTCGATAGCGTAGCCGAGGCCGCGGTCCCAGGTAATGTTGGCCATGCAGCCGAGAGCGCGGCCGACGCCGAAGAGGACGGTGTAGAAGTCCCACTCCTTGACGCCGTAGTACCACTGGATAACGCCGGACTGCGCATCGACGTTCGGCCAGGGATTCTTGGTCTTGCCATGCTCAGTCAGGACGCCCGGAGCGGTTTCGAAAATCATCGCAACCAGTTTGAACAGGGGGTCGTCCTTGAGGCCGGGGGTATTGAGGCAGAACTCGCGCTGGGTGGTGTAGCGCGGATCGGTCTTGCGCAGCACGGCATGGCCGTAGCCGGGAATGACCTGGCCGGCGTTGAGGGTGTCCCAGAGCGCCTTGGTGACGTTCTCCTTGGTCGGCTCGGCGCCGCCCAGTTTTTTCTGGAACTCCATGATCCAGCCGAGCACTTTCTGGTTGGCCAGGCCGTGCAGAGGGCCGGCCAGACCGTTGAGGCCGGCGGAGTAGGCATAATAGGGGTCGGACAGCGCCGAATGCACCAGGTGAGTGGTATGGGCCGAGACGTTCCCCGACTCGTGGTCGGAATGGATGATGAAGTACATCCGGGCGACGTCCTTGTACTGCTCGCTCTGGCCGATCATGTGGGCGAAGTTGGCGCCCATGTCGAGCTTGGGATCGGGAGCGATCTGGTAGTCGCTGCGGTACTTGAGGTTGTAGATGAAGGCGGCGACGATGGGGATACGGGCGACGATGTCGCTGGCGTCCTCATAGACCGATTCCCAGGCAGTCATCTTGTTGAACTTGCCCGAGTTGTAGAAGGCGGCAAACTTGGAGTCTTTCTGCATCGCCATCAGGCCGACGGAGAGCATGACCATCGGATGGCTGTCGCGGGGCAGGCCGCGGATCGCGTCCCAGACATACGAAGGGACGTTCTGGCGCTGCTTCCACTCGGCGCAGACCTGATCCACCTGAGCCTTGGTCGGGACATCGCCGGTCAGCAGGAAGAACCAGAAAGCCTCAACGGTCGGGTACTTGGAGCCGGGAGCCTTGGGCAGCGCCTCGAAGGTTTCGGGAATGGTCTTGCCGCGGAAGCGGATACCTTCCATCGGATCGAGATAGGAGATGTCGGTCACCAGGCTGCGGATGTCACGAGCCCCACCGATGCACTGGTCGATGGTTACCTCGTCGATCTTGACCTTGCCGAATTCCTTGACCAGCTTGGTGGTGCGGGGACGGAAATCCTCGATCTTCTGCTTCAGCAATTCTTTCAGCATACTCTCTCTCCTTTGGAAAATAATCGATGGGCCAACGACCCACCAGGCCAACGACTGCACGGCCGAACGAACCGTGCCAGCGTCTTCTCAATGGACTAAAAATGACTGGGATGAGGGGGCAACCCCTCGAAAACAATAACAAAGCATTGATGGGTTCAAGCCTCAGGCGCAAACCTTGTCTGGTTTCATTTTCCAAATAATGTTCTAACAACACAAGGTGCGGTTGTCAAGTCGAATTTTGTATACAGTATCCTTTGGCTGCGGAATGACCGGCTAATTTCCCCTTGCTTTATCGGTCTTGCATGCTAGAATGCGCAAAAATTGTGCAACCTGGAAGTCCATGCAGATCGGCCATCTGAAGCTCGCCAACAATGTCATCCTCGCCCCCATGGCAGGAATTACCGACCTCCCCTACCGCAGAATCATGAAGGGATTCGGCGCCGGGCTGGTCTTTACGGAAATGGTCAGCGCCAACGGCCTGATCCGGGCCGGCAGAAGAACGCGGGAACTGCTGCGTTCCGTAGATGAGGAACGACCACTGGGGATACAACTTTTCGGCGAAGACCCGGCGATTCTGGCCAGGGCCGCCGAACTGGTCCACGATGACGGTGAACTGCTCGATCTCAACCTCGGCTGCCCCGTCAACAAGGTGGTCCGCTCGGGAGCCGGCAGTGCACTGTTGCGCGATCCGGCCAAAGTCGGCCGAATCGTGGCCGCGGTAAGGCGCGCCACCGACCTGCCGCTCTCCGTGAAGATCCGCTCCGGCTGGGACCACGGATCGAGTAATTTTCTGGAAATCGGCCGCATCGCCGTCGACGAAGGTGCCGAGGCGGTGGCCCTGCACCCCCGGCCGCGCAGCCAGGGTTTTTCCGGACACGCCGATTGGGAGCAGATCGGCCGGCTCAAATCGGCGCTGCCCGTGCCGGTCATCGGCAGTGGCGACATCTTCACCGCCGCTGACGCTCTTGCCATGTTTGAGGAAACCGGCTGCGACGCCGTGATGATCGGCCGCGGCGGCTACGGGAATCCCTGGCTGATCCGTGAAATCCTGACCCTTCAACAGGGCGGGGTGGCCATACCGCCAACTCCCGGCGAGCGCCTTGATGTTGCCTTACGGCATCTGGATCTTTTTCTGGAGACTTTCGGCGAAGCCAGGGCGGCCCGCGACATGCGGAAACACCTGTGCTGGTATTGCCGGGGGCTGGCCGGCGCGGCGACTTTCCGCTCCGCCGTGAACCACGCCCACTCCGCAGCCGACTTGCGCCGTCTGGCCGAAGAATACTTTACTGCTGCCGCGTCCTCACCGGAAGCTGGCGGAGAGCTGTGATGCCCAAGGTCAAGCACGTCGTCGATGCCCAGCTCTATGTCCGTATCCTCGAGAACGTCGAGGAAGCGGTGGTGGCTACCGACCGGGCGGGCCGGATCACCTTCTTCAATCCCTCGGCGCAGGCGTACACCGGCATTTCGGAGCGCCAGAGCCTGGGCAGACATTTCGAGGAACTTTTCGCAGGACAGGAGAGCATTCTCTACCCGGTGCGAACAGCAGTGCGCGACGGCCGCTCCATCTCCGACCATGAGAACATCGTCCTGCACCGCCCCAGCGCCCCCCCCCTGCCGGTGAGCGTTTCCGTCTCGCCGATCTACACCGACCGCGGCGAGCACGAAGGGGTGGTTCTGATCCTTCGCGATCTTTCCCGAGTCCGCGAACTGGAGGATACGGTCAAACAGGCGGACCGGCTCTCCATGCTCGGCACCCTGGCCGCCGGCCTGGCCCACGAAATCAAAAATC
>DATBML010000203.1:0-7663 GCA_036554885.1 Desulfuromonadales bacterium | reverse complement strand
ACGTGGGTGCCCGATTTTCTCGGGCGGCCACATAGGGCCGCCCCTACGGGAACATCCGATGATTCGTTTCAAGCAGCGCAGCGTCATTCCGGGCTTTGGCCTGGCCATGGGATTTACGGTTCTCTACCTCAGCCTGATCGTCCTCATTCCCCTGTCCGGGCTGCTGTTCAAATCAGCGACCCTCTCCTGGGATGCGTTCCGGGAGACGGTCACCTCGGCGCGGGTGCTGGCCTCCTTCCGTCTGACTTTCGGCGCCTCGCTGGTCGCCGCATTTGTCAACGCCGTTTTCGGACTGCTGGTCGCCTGGGTACTGGTACGCTATGCCTTTCCCGGCAAGCGGCTGGTGGATGCCCTGGTCGATCTTCCCTTCGCCCTGCCGACGGCCGTGGCAGGCATCACCCTGGCCGGCCTCTATGCCGGCACCGGCTGGATCGGCCGCTATCTGGAGCCTTCAGGCATCAGAGTCGCCTATACTCCCGTCGGGATCATGGTCGCCCTGACCTTCATCGGTCTGCCCTTCGTGGTGCGCACGGTGCAGCCGGTTCTGGAGGACCTGGAAGGCGAGTTGGAGGAGGCCGCCGCCTGTCTCGGCGCCAACCGCTGGCAGATCTTCCGCCGGGTCATCTTTCCGGCCATCCTCCCGTCGCTGCTGACCGGCTTCGCCCTTGCCTTTGCCCGCGCCATCGGCGAATACGGCTCGGTGATCTTTATCGCCGGCAACTTGCCGATGGTTTCGGAAATTGCGCCGCTGTTGATTGTTACCAAGCTCGAGCAGTACGACTATGCCGGAGCTACCGCCATCGCCACGGTGATGCTCGGCTTCTCCTTCCTGATACTGCTTGCCATTAATATGATCCAGTGGTGGAGCCGCCGCTATGCTGAAAGATAGGCTGATGAAAAACGCCATCTCCTTGATTCCGGCCAGAGGCCGCACCGAACTCGCCCGCAGCGCCCTGACCGAACCGGCTCCGGTGCGCTGGCTGCTGACCGCCGTGGCGCTGACCTTTCTGGCCCTGTTCCTGGTCGTCCCGCTGACAGCGGTCTTCGTCCAGGCCCTCGATAAAGGCCTGGAGGTTTACTGGGCGGCCATCACCGAGCCGGATGCCCTGGCGGCCATCCGTCTGACGCTTCTTGTTGCCGCGATCAGCGTGCCGCTCAACATCGTCTTCGGGATCGCCGCCGCCTGGGCCATCGCCAAATTCAAATTTCGCGGGAAAAGCCTGCTGATTACTCTGATCGACCTGCCGTTCTCCGTCTCGCCGGTCATCTCCGGCCTCATTTACGTCCTGCTCTTCGGTCTGCAGGGGTGGCTGGGTCCCTGGCTGGCGGCGCACGACATCGGGATCATTTTCGCCGTGCCGGGCCTCGTTCTGGCCACCATTTTCGTCACTTTCCCCTTCGTCGCCCGGGAACTGATTCCCCTGATGCAGGCGCAGGGGACGGAGGAGGAGGAAGCGGCCCTGGTGCTGGGTGCCGGCGGTTGGCAGACCTTCTTCCGCATTACCCTGCCCAACGTCATCTGGGGGATTCTCTACGGGGTCATCCTCTGCAACGCCCGGGCAATGGGGGAGTTCGGCGCCGTCTCCGTCGTTTCCGGACATATCCGGGGGCTGACCAATACCATGCCCCTGCACGTCGAGATCCTCTACAACGAGTACAATTTCGTCGCCGCCTTCGCGGTGGCCTCCCTGCTGGCCCTGCTGGCCCTGTTCACCCTTGCGGCAAAAGCCGTTCTGGAGAGGAAGATTCGCCAGGAAGCGAAAGCTTCAAACAGGTAGGTTGGAGGGGAGCCATCCGGCAAGTTTCGATGTTTACTGGTCGGCCAGCCCGGAGAATGCAGTCCCCCGAGTCTCTTGGCAGTTCCAGCCGGATTCGTCAGCCGGTTTGTCCGATACGTCCCGTCACGAGAAAAACAGCCTGCCCGTCTGCTATATTTATCTATGGCAGCCTGACAGATTCGCTCAGGGGCATGGACCTGATCAGATAGCTTCTGTAAAGGGCGAGCATGGATTCGGGGATCGAGGTCCGCAATCTAAACAAATGTTTCGGTTCCTTCTGCGCACTGAGCGACGTCAGCCTGATCGTCCCTTCCGGCAAGTTGACGGCTTTGCTGGGACCTTCCGGATCGGGCAAGACCACTTTGCTGCGCATCATTGCCGGCCTGGATTTCCCCGATTCGGGAACAATCATTCTGAAGGGTGAGGACGCTACAAGGGCTCCGGCACGAAAGCGCCGGGTCGGATTCGTGTTCCAGCACTATGCCCTGTTCCGGAATCTGCGCGTTTTCGACAATGTCGCTTTCGGCCTCAAGGTGATGCCGAGAAGGGCCAGGCCTTCCCGACAGGAAATCCGCGACAAGGTGTTCGAATTGCTCCGCCTCGTCCAGCTCGAACAGCTCGCCGACCGCTACCCCTCGCAGCTTTCGGGCGGACAGCGGCAACGGATCGCCCTGGCCAGGGCGCTGGCGACCGATCCCAAGGTCCTCCTGCTCGATGAGCCGTTCGGGGCGCTGGATGCCAAGGTACGCCAGGAACTGCGGCGCTGGCTGGTCCGCCTGCACGACGAGCTGCACATCACCAGTCTCTTTGTCACGCACGATCAGGTCGAAGCCCTGGAAGTCGCCGATCAGGTCGTGATCATGAACGAGGGGAAGATCGAGCAGACGGGGACGCCCGAGGAGATCTACAACCAGCCCGCCAACCCCTTCGTCTATAATTTTCTCGGCAACGTGAACGTTTTTCATGGCGTGGTGCAGGCGGGGCTGGCCCGGATCGGCAACATCAAGGTCTGTCTTCCCGAATTTCGCAAAGCCGTCCACAGGCCGCTGGTGGCCTTTGCCCGCCCGCAGGACATGACGGTGAGTGACCATCGGGAGAGTGGCGAGGAGATCGAAGCGACGGTGGTGCATCTCCATCTGGCGGGTCCCATGGTCCGGCTCGAGCTGGAGAGTCTGGAAAATCGGGACGTCATCGAGGCGGAACTGTCCCAGGAACTCTATTGCCGTCTCAATGTGCGCGAAGGAGATCGCGTCTTCGTCCGCCCCAGGAAAATGCAGATTTTCGAGGAAAGCGGCAAAGGCCAGAGGCCGTAGCGGCCTCCAACTGCAGTGACGTTCCCGTAGATTTTGAAAGTTCGGAAAAAGCTCGCCGCCACCGTCATTCTCACACCGGTGGCGGCGATGCAGTCTTCAGGCGGTGTCAGAAGGGCCAGAACATGGGGATGCAGAGCGTGGCCAGCACCCAGAAGATGAGGTTGAGGGGGACGCCGACCCTGAGATAGTCGGTGTAGCGGTAGCCCCCGACGTTGTAGACCATGGCGTTGGTCTGGTAGCCGATGGGCGTGGCGAAGCTGGTCGAAGCGGCAAAGGTGACTGCCATCAGCAGCGGCTTGGGGTCGATGCCGAGTTGCGTCGCCGTAGCGATGGCGACTGGAGCCAGCAGGACCGCAGTGGCGTTGTTGCTCATCATCTCGGTGAGGGTGGCGGTCAACAGGTAAAGGGCCGCCAATATGGCAACCGGACCGAGTTCCCCGGCCAGGCCAAGGGCGTGCGCCGCCAGCCATCGCGCTGCCCCCGTCTTTTCCATGGCGATGCCGAGTGGTAATATCCCGGCGAGCAGAAAAATCACCTTCCAGTCGACCGCCTTGTAGGCATCCTCCAGGCTGATGCAGCGGGAAAGGACCATGGCTACGCAGCCGAGAATGGCCGAAACCAGGATCGGCATGACGCCTGTGGCCGCAAGGCCCACCACCGTAGCGACGGTGGCGAGGGCGAAGGGAATCTTTCGCCGGTGCAGGGAAGGCTCTTGAATTTCGCCCAGGACGATGAAATCGCTGTCGGCACGCAGGGCGTCGATATCCCGTTTGGGAGCCATGACGAGGAGGGCGTCCCCCAGTTCCAGGCGAACGGCGTTGAGCTGGTCGCGCAGCAGGGCGCTGCGGCGGTGGATGGCGAGCACCAGGGCGTTGTAACGGTGGCGGAAAAAGATGTTCTTGAGCGTGCGGCCGATCAACTGCGACTGGGGGGCAATCAGCGCCTGCACCAGCAGCATCTCCTCGTCCTGCAGGGTTTCGTCCCGCAGCTTGAATTCGGCATGCAGATCCAGTTTCGCCGACTCTTTCAGGGCCATCAGCTCCTGAATCCTGCCTCTCACCAGAAGGACACTCCCTTCCCGCAGCCGTTGCCGGTAGGGGGCCCAGATCTTGCGGTCCTCGTCAAGCAGTTTCAGGATGGTGACGTCGTGTTCGGTGCCGAGGTTGCTCTCCATGACCGTCTTGCCGATCAGCGGGGATTCGGCCATGACACGTAGCTCGGTGATATATTCTCCCAGTTCGTAGGCGGCGGTAAGTTCCTGCGACTGCCGCTCGGGGAGCAGCCAGCGGCCAAGCAGCAGGAAGTAGAGGAAGCCGGCTGCAAACATGATCAGTCCCAGGCGGCTGAACTCGAACATGCTGAAGGCGCCGTAGCCGGCCTGCTCGGAAATGGCCGAAACCAGCAGGTTGGTGGAGGTGCCGACCAGGGTGCAGACGCCGCCGAACTGGGAGGCATAGGAGAGTGGGATGAGGAGCCTGGAGGCGGCGATCTTGCGCTTGGCCGCCACCGCCAGCACCAGCGGCAGAAAGACCGCCACCGCTGCGGTGTTGTTGATGAAGGCCGAAATGGCTCCGACCGTGCCCATGATCAGAATCAGCACGAGAAAATGGTTCTTCCCCAGGCGAACCAGCAGCCTGCCTACCGCCGCAACCGCCCCGGTTTTCTTCAGGCCGGAGCTCAGGACGAACATGGCGGCGACGGTGACGGTGGCCTGATTGCTGAAGCCGGAGATTCCTTCCTGTGGCGTGACGAGGCCGAAGAGCAGCAGCGAGCCGGCAACCATGAAGGCCACCAGGTCGATGGGGTACTTTTCGCTGATGAAGAGGACGACAGCGCCGATGAGGATGGCGAGGGTCAGGACGATTTCCATGGGGACTTTCGACGGCCGGATGCCGAATAAGGATTGGCTGCAATCTTCTGCTGTCGAATTCGAAGGCTAAACCGAACTCCTTGCCCCGCGGGGTGGGAGAACAACAGAAGCCAGTTCAAGTTTAATGGAAAGAGGACGGCTTACAAGGGAGGAGGTGTGTCCCTGAGGCCGGTGAGGAGGGCGGCCGCGGCTGTCGCCGGGTCGGGCGCGGCGAGGATGGCGGAGATCAGGCCGACTCCACGGGCGCCGGCGGCGCGGAGGACGGCGAGGCGCTCGCAGGTGACGCCGCCGAGGGCGAAGACGGGCAGGGAGGTCGTACAAGCCTCGCGCAACCGGTCGAGGCCGACCGGATCGCCGTAGGCAGCTTTCGACGAGGTGAAGAAGACTGGACCGAACGTAACAAAGTCGGCCCCTTCCTGCCGGGCCGTCGCCACCTCCTCGGGGCGGTGGGTGGAGACGCCGATCAGCTTGTCGGGGCCGAGAATTTTCCGAGTGGCGGCGACCGGCAGGGAATGGCCGCCGAGATGGACCCCGTCGGCACCGACCGCCAGGGCCACGTCGAGGCGGTCGTTGATCAGCAGGCGGGCACCGTAGCGGGCGGTCAGCTCACGCAGTTCACGGGCCAGCGGGAAGAGCTCCGCGGCGGCGAGGTCCTTTTCCCGTAGTTGCACCGCCCGCACCCCCCCGGCGAGGGCAGCGGCCACGGTATCGACAAGGTCGCGCCCCGGCGGCAGCTGCTTGCGGTCGGTGATGAGGTAGAGGTTGAAATCGATCAGGGGCATTATGATGATCTGTCGGATTCGACCGATCGGTCGGATCGGTCAGAGGGGTCAATCGCCAATCACCGCTTTTTCCATAAATGCCCGGTCCCAATCCTTCCAGACCGGATCGTACCCCTTGTCCCGGATCATCCGGGCGAATTCGGCGGGTGAGCGGTCGTCGTCGATGGTGAACTGCCGGGTGCTTTCTTCGCCGCCGGCGTAGCCGCCGGGAGCGGTACAGGAGCCGGCGCTCATCTGGGTTACGCCGAGCGGCAGCAGGTTGTCGCGCAACTGGGCGCTCTCGCGGGTGGAGAGGACCAACCCGGCGTCCGGCAGCAGCAGGCGCAGGGCGCAGATCAACTGGACGAAGTCGCGGTCGGAGACCGGATGCAGCGGTTGGAAGCCGCCGTCCGCCGGCCGCATGCGCGGGAACGAGACGCTGAGGTGGCTGCGCCAGAAATGGCGGGAGAGGTGGAGAGCGTGCAGGCCGACGAAGAACGCCTCGCTGCGGAACTGGCCGAGACCGAGGAGGGCGCCGATGCCGATGCGCCGCAGTCCCGCTTCCCCGCCGCGCTCGGGGGCGAGCAGGCGGAAGTCGAAGTCGCGCTTGCGGCCGAAGGGGTGCATCTCGGCGTACAGCGCGCGATCGTAGGTTTCCTGGTAGAGGGTCAACCCGTCCACTCCGGCTTCGACCATCTGTCCGTACCCTGCCGCTTCCATCGGGTAGACCTCGATGGCGATGGCGGAGAAAAGGTGGCGGATGCGCCGCGCCGCCGCCGCCAGGAAATCGTTGTCGACCGCCCGCGGCGACTCGCCGGTGACCAGCAGGATGTGGCGGAAGCCCCGGTCGTGCAGCACCTGCGCCTCCCGCTCGATCTCGTCGAGGGTGAGGGTCTGCCGCGGCACCCTGTTGTGGGCGTTGAAGCCGCAGTAGCGGCAGCCGTTGGTGCATTCGTTGGAGAGGTAGAGCGGCGCGTAGAGCAGGATGGTCTTGCCGAAACGCCGCACGGTCAGGCGGTGCGCCCGCTGCGCCAACGGCTCGATAAAGGCGGCGGCCGCCGGCGAGAGCAGTGCCTGGAAATCGTCGAGGCGCAGCTGCGGCGCGGCGAGCGCCCGCTCGACGTCCGCCGAAGTTTTCGCCTCGATGCGGGCGAGGACCTCGTGGTAGTCGTATCGGTTGATGGTATCGAGGAAAGTCATAATGGCCTCAATGTTTGTCGGACGGGTCTGACTGGTCTGACCTGTCGGACCCGTCCGATTCAGTCCCGCAAAAAACCGGTCAGCGGACTCGACGCCTCGGCCTGCTGGCGGGTCTCGCCAAGGCCGGCGAGGAATGCCTCGCGGCCGGCTTCCACTCCTTTTTTGAAGGCGGCGCCCATTGCCGCCGGGTTGCCGGCCACCGCCAGCGCGGTGTTGACCAGCACGCAGTCGGCGCCCATCTCCATTGCCTCGGAGGCGTGCGAGGGGGCGCCGAGCCCGGCGTCGACCACCACCGGCACGATCGCCTGCTCGATGATGATGGCGATCTGCTCGCGGGTCTTCAGGCCGCGGTTGGTGCCGATCGGAGCGCCGAGCGGCATCACCGTGGCGGTGCCGATCTCCTGCAGGCGCTTGGCCAGCACCGGGTCGGCGTTGATGTAGGGAAGGACCGTGAAACCTTCCTTGACCAGGATTTCGGCCGCCTTGAAGGTCTCGATCGGATCGGGCAGCAGGTAGTAGGGGTCGGGGGTGACCTCCAGCTTGACCCAGGGCTCGCAGCCGGCGGCGCGGGCGAGTCGGGCCAGGCGCACCGCTTCCTCGGCGTCGCGGGCGCCGCTGGTATTGGGCAGCAGCAGGTACTTGTTCCGGTCGATGTACGCGAGCAGGCTGTCGGCCGGGTTGTCGATGTCGACCCGGCGCAGAGCAACGGTGACGATCTCGCACCCCGAGGCTTCCATGGCA
>DATBML010000395.1:0-3540 GCA_036554885.1 Desulfuromonadales bacterium | reverse complement strand
GGCGGCGTCCGGCCATGGCCACCGGCAGCCCGGGGGATTCAGGAAGGATGGAACCTGCCTGATTCTGGCCCTCGGCTCCCAGGCTCTGGATGCCGCCGACCGGGAAGCCGCCGGCATCCCGGTCATTGCCGGCATGGTACTGCGGGAGGGGGACATCCGAAGGGTCCGCGGCAGCACGGGCGTCTTTCTCGAATTCCCGCTTGAAACCCAGCTTGACTGGTTGCGGCGCCTGATGCCCGAAGCACGCCGCATCGGCGTCGTTTTCAACCCGGCGGAGAACCGGGCCACCATCGAGGCGGCGGGCCGGATAGCGAGCCGGATGGAGCTGGAACTGCTCACCCGGGAGGTGGCCACCCCATCTGAGCTGCCGGGCGCGCTGGAGAGCCTGGCCAACCGGGCGGATGTACTCTTGGGTATCAGCGACAATGTCGTCGTCACCCCGCAGACGGCCAGAAGCCTCCTGCTCTTTTCCTTTCGCAATCGCATTCCCTTCATCGGGCTCTCGACCGCCTGGGTGAAGGCGGGTGCCCTCTACGCCCTCGACCGGGATTACCGCGACATCGGCCGGCAATGCGCCGAGCTGGCCGGCAAGGTACTGGCGGGCGCCGAGGCCGGTTCGCTGGCGCCGGTGCCGCCCCGCCGGGTCACCTATTCATTGAACCTCAAGACGGCGGAGCAGATGAAAATGCACGTTCCCTCGTCGCTGAGCAAAGCCGCCGAACAGCTTTTCCAGGAGGATTGAGATGAAGTCCGCCGGCGCAAAAAAACTCAGCATCGCCGCCAAATTCAATTTTCTGGTCATCGCCCTGATCCTTGCCACTTCGCTGGGAATCACCGCCTACGTCGTTCACGACGAAATCACCCTGCGGCAGGAAGAGTTGCTGAACCATGGCCTGGCCGTTGCCTCCGTGGCCGCCGAAAACAGCGAATACGGCATCTACACCGAGAATCAGGACTCCCTGGAACAGATTCTCGACGGCCTGTTTGCCGACGAAAAGGTTCTCTACGCCGCCATCCTCGACCGGAATGCCGCGACAATGCAAGCCCGCTTCAGGATGCCGGCGCTGCCCTTTCCCGAAGTTGCTCCGCTGGCGGAACCGGGCCTGCGGGGCGAGTCCCGCTGGCAGAAGGTTGCCGATCGCAGCGATCGTCAGTACCTTGAGCTGCTGACCCCGGTCTACAGCATGCCCACCCGCGGGACAACGGAGATTTTCCCCGAGCAGAACGGGCGAGGCGGAATCATCGGCTATCTCCGGGTGGGGCTGGACCAGGAAGGCCTGCGCCTGCAACTGCGCCAATTCATCCTTTCGACCGGCCTGTTCACCCTGCTGCTGATCGTGCTCGGCAGTATTCTCAGCCTGCTTTGGACGCGAAAGATCACCGCGCCCCTGCGCCGACTGGCGGGGGTCGCCAATGACATCTCCCAAGGCCATCTGGACCATCGGATCGAGGTCGGCAGCAGGGACGAAATCGGCGATCTCGGCACTGCCTTCAACCAGATGCTGGAACGGCTGCGCGAGTACCGCTGCCGCGTCGAACGGCAGCAGCAGGATCTGGAGGGAGAGGTCCGGCAGCGGACCTGCGAACTGCAGGAAGCGATGGACAATGCCGTCGAATTGGCCTGCCGGGCGGAAGAGGCCAGTCGGGCCAAATCCCGCTTTCTGGCCAACATGAGTCACGAAATCCGCACGCCGATGAACGGGGTGCTGGGCATGACCGCGCTGCTCGCCGGCACGGAACTGACGACCACGCAGCATCACTATGTCGAAACCGTGCGCCGCAGCGGCGAAACCCTCCTCGAGCTGCTCAGCGACATTCTCGACTTCTCCCGGATCGAAGCGGGTAAACTGCAGCTGGAAAAGGTCGATTTCGATCTGGGTCAGTCTCTGCAGGAGGTGACGGAGCTCTTCGCCGGCCACGCCGGCCAAAAAGGACTGAGGCTGTCTTGCGAAATCGCACCGACCGTCCCCATGGCGCTCAGCGGCGACCCCGGCCGGCTGCGCCAGGTCCTCGTCAACCTGGTCAGCAACGCGGTCAAGTTCACCGAAGCCGGCGAAGTGAACATCCGGGTGGCTACCGACGTGCAGGGCCCGGAGGAAAGTCTGCTCCGGTTCACCGTGAACGATACCGGGATCGGTATTCCCGGCGAATTTCAGGACCACATCTTCGAATCCTTCGCCCAGTTGGACGGCTCGAGCAGCCGCCGCTTCGGCGGCACCGGCCTGGGGCTGGCCATCGCCAGACAACTGGTCGAGCTGATGGGCGGCGAGATCGGGGTCGACAGCCAACCGGGGAAGGGCTCCACCTTCTGGTTCACCGCTCGCCTGGAAAAGCGGCCCACCCCCCTGGCGCAGAATCCGGAGACCGTCTTGCCCGACCCGGCTCTGGAGCATGCGGGGACCACCGTCGAGCGAAATGAGGCGATAGACAAGGGCGCTCGTACGTTCCCCGTGCCGCCGGTAATCCGCGGTCACGTTCTGCTGGCCGAGGACAATCCCGTCAACCAGGAGTTGGTCAAAACCATGCTGGAGTACTTCGGCTGTCGGGTCGATGCGGTGGCCAACGGACGGGAGGCGGTCGACGCATGCGACCTCGCCGCCTATGACCTGGTCTTCATGGACTGCCAGATGCCGGAGATGGACGGCTACGAGGCTGTCCAGCTCATCCGGGAGCGGGAGAAAACCGCTCCGGCGCGCCAACGCACGCCGGTTGTCGCCCTCACCGCCCATGCCTTCCCAACCGACCGGCAGCGCTGCCTCGATGCCGGCATGGACGACTATCTCAGCAAGCCGTTCCGGCAGGAGCATCTGCGCGAGATCACGGAACGCTGGCTGGGCCGCAAGCAGGGTGCGGGCACCGGGGCTGAGACTGCGGGCGATGCGGGGAGTCCGCAGCCGGCGGCCCTCTCCACTGCAGCGGCGGCCGAAGGCGGCTGGCCGCCGGAGCCGACCGGACCCATCGACGACAGGACACTGGAATTGATCCGTGCCCTGGAACGCGAAGGCGCTGCGGACCTGCTGGCGAAAGTGATCGAAATCTATTTGCGTGAGACACCGGCACTTCTGCAAGAACTGCACGAAGCGGCCGAACGGAACGATGCCGTCGCTCTGCGACGGGCCGCCCACAGCCTGAAGTCGGGCAGCGCCAACCTGGGAGCCGTCCATCTGGCCGCGCTCTGCCGGGAACTGGAAGCTACAGTCCTCTCAGGTAACCTTGCCCGGGCTCCGCAGCAGGTGGATGAAATCGAGACCGCATACGATAAAGTCCGGCCGGCTCTGTCGGCACAGATTATCGGGGGGGGATAAACCAATGCCGAGCTCGTGCGACGAGCCGTTGGTCCTGGTCGTGGATGACGATCCGGCCATGCGCCTGCTGATGCGTGAAGCCCTGCATCAGGCGGGATTCGCCGTAGAAGAGGCCGAAGACGGCATGGCGGCGCTCGCCGCCGTCAACCGACGACAACCGGATGCGGTGTTGCTCGATGTGCTCATGCCGGGCATGGACGGCTTTGCCGCCCTGGCTGAATTGCGCAAACGGCCG
>DATBML010000366.1:0-2107 GCA_036554885.1 Desulfuromonadales bacterium | reverse complement strand
ATCCATGTCCGATTACCCCATCATGCTCCAGCTCAATGGCCGCCTCTGCGTGGTGATCGGTGGTGGGCCGGTGGCGATCCGCAAGGCCCGTGGACTGCGGGAGGCGGGGGGGCAGGTCCGGCTGGTGGCCAGCGAACTGGCAGTTCCGGCCGGGGAACTGGCGGGCGTCGAGGTGATTATCCGTCCCTTCCGCGCAGGCGACCTGTCGGGAGCCTTCATGGTCTTTGCCGCCACCGATGACCGCCTGGTCAATGCCGCCGTCGTCCGGGAGGCCCGGCAGCGAGGTGTTCTCGTCAGTGTGGTCGATGCTCCCGGCGAGGGAGATTTTACCTTGCCGGCCCTGTTGCGCCGAGGCGATCTGACGGTTTCTGTTGCCACCGCCGGCGGCAGTCCCGCTCTGGCCGCCGTCCTCCGGGACCGGGTGGCCGACCAGTTGGGCCCGGAATGGGCAACAGTGCTGGAAATAGCCACTGCCCTGCGCCAAAAGCGGTTGACACTCCAAGGGAAAACCGAATACAATCAGGCGATTTTGCGCCGCCTTCTGGAGGGCGGACTCCCCGACCTGATCGCCGGTGGTGATGCCCCGGCCGTCGACCGGCTGCTGCAGACCCTCTTGGGTGAGGGTTGTTCGCTGGCGCAGCTGGGGATTCGCCTCGCGAAAGGGATGACATGACTGTCAACATCCTCCTCTTCAAGATTACCCTGCTCCTTTATTTTGGCGCCACCGTACTCTTCCTCGTTGACGTTATCAGTCGTTTGGAGAAGGCCGGCCGGTTCGCCCGCTGGCTGTTGATCGGCGGCTTCACCGTTCATTGCGCTGCCCTGGTCGCCCGTTTCGTCGCCGCCGGTTTTACCCCGTCAGCCACTCTGCATGAGTCCCTTTCCTTTTTCGCCTGGACGGTGGTCGGCATCTACCTGCTGTTCGACCTGCGCTACCGCCTGGCCGTGCTCGGGGCCTTTGTCTGCCCGCTGGCGCTGGTACTGATGATCGCCGGAAGCGCTGCCCCCAAGGGGGTGCAACCGCTCAACCCGATGCTCGACAGCTGGTGGTTTCCGGTGCACGTCACCCTGGCCTTTCTCGGCAACGCCGTTTTTGCCATCGCCTTCGGCGCCGGCATCATGTACCTCCTCCAGGAGCGCATGCTCAAGAGTAAGAAGTTTTCCGCACTTTACTACCGGCTGCCCTCGCTGGAGACTCTCGACAGCATCAACTACAAATGTTTGACCTTCGGTTTTCCGCTGATGACCATGGGGATCATCTCCGGGGCGATCTGGGCCAACTCGGCCTGGGGCGGTTACTGGCGCTGGGATCCCAAGGAGACCTGGGCGCTGATCACCTGGTTTCTCTACGCGGCTCTGCTGCACGGTCGGCTGACCATCGGCTGGCGTGGCCGGCGGGCGGCGATTTTCGCCATCATCGGCTTTCTCTGCCTGCTCTTCACCTTCCTCGGGGTCAACCTGCTGCTTTCCGGCGAGCACAGCTTCCGTGCCCTGGGTGGTCGCTGACGGCCACCATGCTTCTGCGGAGGCGCCTGCAGGTGCGATTTCTTATAATGGATCGGTAGCATGAATATCATCGTTGTGGGGCTGAGTCACAAGACCGCCCCCGTGGAAATACGCGAGCGCGTCGCCTTTGCGCCCACCGCCATGGAGAAACCCCTGCGTGAACTGCTGGCGTTGCCGGCGGTCAGCGAGGGGGTCATCGTCTCCACCTGCAACCGGGTCGAGTTTTATGCCGCCAGCCGCGACGCCGATGCCGCCACAGCCCAACTCAAGCGCTTCCTTGCCGACTATCACGGCATCCCGCTCGAACAGCTCGAGTCGCATCTCTACGACTACCAGGGCGGCGACGCCATCCGCCACGTCTTCCGGGTCGCCTCCAGCCTCGATTCGATGGTCATCGGCGAGCCGCAAATTCTCGGCCAGATCAAGACCGCCTACGGCTACGCCGCCGAGTTCAAGACTGTCGGCCTGATTCTCATCCGCTTCCTGCACAAGGCCTTGTCCGTTGCCAAGCGGGTCCGTACCGAAACCGACATCGCCAGCAACGCCGTCTCCGTCTCCTTTGCCGCCGTGGAGCTGGCGCGCAAAATCTTCGGCAGCCTCG
>DATBML010000358.1:0-1993 GCA_036554885.1 Desulfuromonadales bacterium | reverse complement strand
TGCCTGGCCGTTGGTGGCCGCCGGAGGGGAGAAGGCCAGAACTTCGCGGGCGACCGCGGCAACGGTGGGCTGCAGCGGCTGCTCGGCGGCTGTGGCCCGGAAGCGGGCGACGAGCAGCAGGCCGCCGAGGAAGATGGCGCCCTTGTGGGTGTTGGTGCCGAGGGTCGCGAGCATCCGTTCCTCGGCCCGGCGGCCGACGCCGACCAGCTCGGGTATGGTGGCGCCGGCGGCGAGGGCGACGAGCAGGTCGGCGAAATAATCGGCGATCAGGTCGATGGAGGCGGTCATCTTCGCCAGGGAGAGGTCGGGGTGGGAGCCGCTGTCGAGCAGGTCGACCAGCCCCGGCTTGGGGGTGAGGTAAAGTTCGGCCCGGAGGCCCTTGATGAGGGATGCAGCCAGCCGTTCAGCCTGTGAAAGGGGCGAGCAGTTCATAAACCCTCCGGGAAAGTTCGGCCTCGTCGTGGTGCCCGAGGCGGATGCAGTCTTTGGCCGGCGCATCGCAGACCAGGCAGGGGCGGGGGGGGAGCCCGAGGAATGCCCGGTCGACGGCGGCCCCCTGCGGGTCGTAGACATCGGCGTCGATCAGCCGGGCAAAAGGGGCGACGGCCTCCAGCTCGACGCAGATCCGCTTCAGCGACACCGGCTCCATGGCGCTGCCGAGAATGGCGAAGGGACCGAGCCGGTCGTGCCCCTCGCGCAGTCCCGTCCGGCCCCCGCAGGCCGCCTCTGCTTCCTGTCTGGCCCAGGCGAAAAGGCTTTCGGTGCCGGCCGGTATCTTGTCGGCGCCGGGAATGGCGAGAGAGAGAAACAGGGTCGCCCGCCAGCCCTGGCCGAGGACCTGCAGCAGAGCGGCGTGGCGGCGGTCGCGGGCGGCCAGCAGCTCACTCTTCAACTTTGCGTATGACATCGATGATCGATCCGTCGCGATATTCGATCAGGGCGACGACCTCGTCCGCGAACTCCAGGGGGCGGGGCCGTCCGGTGATCTGGTAGATTTCCTGCTGCAGCTGGCGGATGTCCTTGACCGGCACCTTGCGGCCCAATAGCTCGTTCTTGAGGTCGACGTGCTTGTCGTTGACGGCGATGCCGCGCTCGGTAACCACTACGTCGACGGTTTCGCCAGGCGTGGTGACGGTGGTGACGGCGTCCTTGACGATGGGGAGGCGACCGCGGATGGAGGGGGCGACGATGATCGAGAGCTTCGCTCCGGCCGCCGTGTCACTGTGGCCGCCGGTGTTGTGCAGCAGGTAGCCGTTGCTCTCGGTGTTGACGTTGACGTTGAAATCGACGTCGACCTCGGTGGCGCCGAGGATGACGCAGTCGAGCCGGTTGACCACCGCGCCGGCGTTGAAGGGATTGGCGTACATGTCGGCGCTGATCTCCATGTGGCTGCGGTTGCGCCCCATCGATTCGACCGCCTTCAGGTCGAAGCACTGCACGTCGAAGAGTCCCTGGAACAGCCCCTCCTCGAGCATGTCGACGAAGTAGCCGGTGATGCCGCCGCAGCCGAAGCTCCCCTTGATACTCTGCTCGCGCATCATCCGCCGCACGTGGTCGGCCACCGCCAGGGAGATGCCGCCGCTGCCGGTCTGGAAGGAGAAGCCGTCGCGCAGCAGCCCCGAGGCCTCGATGACCTGGGAGGCGTATTTGGCGATGAGCAGGCCGACCGGGTCGGTGGTGATGCGGGTGGTGGTGGAGACGATCTTCTTCGGGTCGCCGAGGCTGGCTACCGGCACCACGTAGTCGACCAGGGTCTGCGGGATGGAGATCGGGCTGGCCGGGTAGGGAACCAGATTGTCGGTCACCGCAACGACGCAGCGGGCGTGCTCGGCATCGGTGTGGGCGTAGCCGAGGCTGCCGCAGGCCGAGGGGCCGCAGACCCCGTTCATGTTGCCGTACTCGTCGCAGCACGGCGCGGCGATGACCGCGACGTCGATCGTCACCTCGCCGGTCGCGACGGCGCGCGCCCGCCCGCCATGCGATCGCACGACGA
>DATBML010000356.1:0-7775 GCA_036554885.1 Desulfuromonadales bacterium | reverse complement strand
AAGCTCCAATGGCCGGCGTCGCTCACCGCGCAACGCTTCGCGCACCGGGTTGATGCCGTAAACCAGGTCGACCGCCACGCTAGGGGCGTCCCAGAGCCAGGGCCATTTCGTCGAGAATTCGCTCGGCAACCGCTACCGGGTCGGCCGCCGCCGAGATCGGCCGACCGATGACCAGGTAGTCGGCGCCGGCGGCGATCGCCTCGCCGGGCGTCATCACCCGCTTCTGGTCGTCGAGGGCGGCACTCGCCGGTCGCACCCCGGGTGTGACAATAGCAAAGTCGGCGCCGCAGGCCGCGCGAATCAGGTCGACCTCCTGCGGCGAAGCCACCACGCCGTCCATTCCAGCCGCCTGGGCCAGACGGGCCAGGCGGGGGACCATCTCGCGCACCGGCCGCTCGATTCCCACCTCGCGCAGGGTCTCCTCGCTGCTCGAGGTCAGGATGGTCACCGCCAGCAGCAGCGGCCGTTCCTTGCTGCCCCGCGCGTAGCGGGCGTCGACCTCGGCCACGGTCTTCGCCATCATCTCCCGGCCGCCCAGCGCATGGACGTTGAACATCCGCACCCCCAGCCGGCATGCCTCGACTCCGGCCATGGCGACGGTGTTGGGAATGTCGTGGTATTTCAGATCGAGAAAAACCTCCCCCCCTTCGGCCCGGACCATCCGCACCACGTCGGGCCCGCAGCGGGTGAAGAGCTGTTTACCGACCTTGAAGACACCGACCTGTCCGCATAGCAGTCTGACCCACTTCTCCGCCTCCGCGAACGCGTCGAAATCAAGAGCAAAAATCAGCTTTTTTCTGGCTTCGTCCTTCACTGTTTCCTCCCGATGAGTGTCTTAACCCGGCGGGAGATCTCCTGTACCCGCTGGATCAGTTCGGCCGAATCGGCAGCGCCCAACTCACGGCGGGCGGCGAGACATTCCATATAGAGCAACTCGTTCAGAGAATCGGCCAGCAGCCGTTTTTTGTCCTCCTCCTCGAGTCCGGCCAGATTGGCCAACAGGCGGCCGCCGTCCACCGTGCCGTCCGCCTGCAGCGTCACGTCGCTGAAGACGAAGGAGAAGGGTTGTGGCAGATCCCGCAGAAACAGCCGGACCTCCTGCGGAAAGCCGGGGTTGGTCTCAGAGATGCGCCGGTAAAGAACAGTCAGAGCGCCATTGAAGACGGCGAGAATCTCGCCGAGGTCTCCTGCAACGGGTACAGTTGCCCTCTCTTCCAGACGCACCGCCCCCCTCTCCACCAGTTGGTAGAGCAGCCGCAGGGCGTCGAACTCCCCCATGCCGCTTTTGCGCAGGAGTTCGCGCACGTCGCGGGCGCCGGCGTGGACCAGCGCCAGCAGTCGCTGTTCCGCCGGGGTCTTGCCCTCGGCCGGCGGACTGGAGGGCAGCGCAACGGTGTCGAGTGAGTGGATGCGGCGCATGTATAGAGCACGCTCATCCACCCGCCGCAACCCCTCCATGATGAGGTTCTGCGTGCTCATCGACAGGCGCAGGATTTCCTCCTTTTCCAGCGCCTTGGCCACGAAGGAAAAACTGCCCCGAGAAAATGTAAACAGATGATAGACGATGGTTTCCACCTGGTGACGGGTCGCCTGCCAGAGGTCCTTGGACGCCACCACCCCCCTGTCGACCAGGATCTTGCCGACCGTGGTGCGTCCGGTGGCAAACAGGCGTGCCTTCTGCAGCGTCTCCCGGTCGACCTTGCCGAGGGTGCGGAGGATCTCGCCGATATCCTCCTCGGGAAAGGTGCTGGTGGCAAACACGATTTCGCCGTTCTGGAGAAAGAGTTCTTTGCTGCCCCCGGCAAGAACGAAGCACAGGATGCCCGATTTGCGGAACATATTGAGGAAGGAGATCAGATCGGCGGCGCCGATCTCGCCGAGCAGCCCGGCGAAAACAGCCGACTCCGCCTCCTCGCAGGCAGTGAAGAACAGGTGCCGGGAGGAAAAAGAGGAGAGTTCAACGGGACGCGAGCCGATCTCGCGGGCCGCCGCGGCGGGAAGAGCAAGCCGGCCGCTGCCGTCGATGATCAGCTTGGACATGGCTGGAATCCGTGGGTAGAGACGCCCCGCCGGGGCGTCTCTACGAAAATCCGGAATTGATTCATCCCGCGAGCGACTGGCGCACCCGCTCAGCCAGCATCCGGGCGGCTTCGGCGACGGGGAGCATGGTCCGCTCACCGCTGCGGCGCTCCTGCAGCTCGAGTGCTCCCTCCTTGAGGGCGCGGGCGCCGACAGTCACCCGCAAGGGGATGCCAATCAGGTCGGCGTCCTTGAACTTGCTGCCGGGGCGCTCGTCGCGATCATCGAGCAGCGCCTCGACACCCATCGCCAGGAGCTCCTCGTAAAGCTTTTCGGCGGCCAGCCGCACCTCGTCCTCCTTGGGGTTGACCATGGTGACGATGACCTGGAAGGGGGCGATCGGCATCGGCCAGATGATGCCGTTGGCGTCGTTGTTCTGCTCGATGGCCGCGGCCACCGTGCGTCCGACGCCGATGCCGTAACAGCCCATGAAGAGGGTACGCTCCTCCCCCTTTTCGTCGAGGACGGTGGCGCCGAGGGCCGCCGAATACTTGGTCCCCAGCTTGAAAACGTGTCCGACCTCGATGCCGCGCCAGCTCTCCAGTTTGCCGCTGCAGCGTGGGCAGCCGTCGCCGGCCACCGCCTGGCGCAGGTCGGCGAAGGTCTCGACGCTGAAGTCGCGACCAAGGTTGACTCCCGTCAGGTGTGAATCTTTCTCGTTGGCCCCGGCAATGAAATCGGCCATCCCCCGCACCTCGAAGTCGGCCAGGAGGCGCAGTTGCAGCCCCACCGGCCCGGCAAAGCCGGAGGGCGCGCCGGTCACGCGCAGAACCACCTCTTCGGGGGCGAGTTCCACCCAGTTGCACCCCAGCAGGCGGGTCAGCTTGATATCGTTGAGCTCGCGGTCGCCGCGCAGCAGCACCGCCACCGTCTCGCCCGCATCAGTCTGCAGGATGAGGGTTTTGACCAGCCGCTCGGAGGTCGTCTCGAGGAAGAGGGCGACATCCTCGATGGTCTTGCGCGCCGGGGTGAGAACCTTCTGCAGCGCCTGTGCCGGCGCCGGCGCCGCCTGACCGGGATCACGCAGTTCGGCTTTCTCAACGTTGGCGGCATACTGGCAGCTGTCGCAGGAGACGATGGCGTCCTCGCCGGAAGCAGCCAGCACCATGAATTCGTGGGAGGCAGTGCCGCCGATGTTGCCGGTGTCGGCCTCCACCGCCCGGAACCTGAGCCCACAGCGTTCGAAGATGCGACGGTAGGCCTGGTACATCTTCTCGTAGGCGACGGCCGCCCCGGCCTCATCGAGGTCGAAGGAATAGGCATCCTTCATGATGAACTCGCGGCCGCGCATCAGGCCGAAACGGGGACGGATCTCGTCGCGAAACTTCCCCTGGATCTGGTAGAGATTGAGCGGAACCTGACGATAGGACTTGACCTCGCGACGCACGATGTCAGTGATCACCTCCTCATGCGTGGGGCCAAGACAGAAGTCGGCCTCCTTGCGATCCTTGAAGCGCAGCAGTTCCTTGCCGTACTGCTCCCAGCGCCCCGATTCCTGCCAGAGCTCGGCAGGAACGACCATCGGCATGAGCAGTTCGATCGCCCCGGCGCGGTCCATCTCCTCGCGGACAATGCACTCCACCTTGCGGATCGAGCGCAGGCCGAGAGGCAGGTAGTTGTAGATGCCGGCGGCGACCTTGCGGATCATACCGGCGCGCATCATGAGCTGATGGCTGATCACCTCCGCGTCGGCGGGGGTTTCCTTGAGGGTGTTCAGCAGATATTGCGAGTAGCGCATGGATGGACCTCGACAGCGGGATGGGGCAGACCGGGGCGGAGCCGGCCGGCGAACGAGACTGAAAACTAGCGTATTTCGGTCCGGATTGCAAGGAAACTTGTCGCCGCCCGGGCACAGCAAACATTGAACTTCTGTCGACAAAATGGTTTAATTATACGTCACTCCGCCGGAACCCTCCGCCGGACATCCGCCCGCAGGAGTCATCATGCAGGAAGAACTGAACCAGGCCAGCCTGAGCCGGCTGGTGGCGGCCGGAACGCCGCTGATCTACATCACGACCGACAACGAGAGCCGCACCGAATTCCTCATCACCCGGGCGGCCCTGTACGGCATCAAGGGGATGCCGGTTCCCCTCGAATGGAGCTGCGTCGGCGGCTTTCCCGGCCAGGAGGGGACCGAAGACCCGCTGACCGCCCTGCGTTGGGCAGTCGAGCAGGAAGGGCGCGGCATCTTCATTTTCAAGGACCTCCACTGGTTCTGGCGGGACAACCCCTTCATCCAGCGCACCCTCAAGGATTTCGCCGCCGTACGCCGGCCGGCCGGCAAGACCCTGATCTTCATGGGCGCCGAGCCGGACATCCCGCCGACACTGCGCGAGGATTTCCTGCTGCTCGACCACGGCCTGCCCGACCGAGAAGAAATTCGCGACTGGCTGGTGACGAAACAGGAGAAAGATCATTTCCTGCGCGAGCTGCTCCCCGACGAACAGAGTCTCGCCCACCTGACCGTCGCCGCCCAGGGACTCGACCTGCTCGACATCGACCGCGCCCTGCGCCTGGCCCGCGTGACCAGGGGAGCGGGTCTCGACGACGTGGTTCTCTCGCTGCATCACAACAAGAAGCAGATCCTGCGCAAGAGCGGGATCATGGAGTTCGTCGAGAATGACATCCGGCCCGAGCAGGTGGGGGGGATGGAGAACCTCAAGGCCTGGATGGAGAAACGGGAGCGGGCCTTCGGCGCCGCCGGCTTTGCCGAGGGGCGCAATCTTCCCCGTGGGGTACTGATGATGGGAATAAGCGGCTGCGGCAAGAGCCTTTTCGTCAAGGCGATCGCCGCCCGCTGGCGGCTGCCCCTTATACGCCTCGACATGTCAACGGTCTACGAAGGAACCTTCGGCTCCCCCGAGAGTTCCCTGCGCAAGGCCTGCAAGACCGCCGAGGCGCTTGCGCCCTGTGTCCTCTGGATCGACGAGATGGAGTCCGGCATCTCCAACCAGGGGTTCAAGGCCGAAGGGGGGCCGGCTTCGCGGGTACTCGGCTACTTTCTCACCTGGATGCAGGAGCGGCGCAACCCCGTTTTCGTTGCCGCTACCGCCAACGCCATCGAGATGCTTCCCGCCGAGGTGTTGCGCAAGGGACGCTTCGACGAGATTTTCTACGTCGCCCTGCCGGGGCTCACCGAGCGGGAGGAGATCTTCCGCATCCACCTGCACAAGCACGCCTTCGACCCGGCCACCTTCGCTCCGTCCATGCTCGCCCATTCGGCCAAGGGGTTCTCTGGCGCCGAGATCGAGCAGGCGGTGGCGAGCGCCTCTTTCGAGGCCCTCTCGCTGGGACGGGAGATGATCCAGCAGGACCTGATGGAGGCGATCAGTCGCACCGTCCCGCTATCGGTGACCATGGCCGAACAGATCAAGAAAATCGAGGCGTGGGCGTTCAAGCGCGCGGTGCCTGCCGGCAAGGGGGCAGAGCGGTAGCGACATCCACCGGCCGATGCCCGCGACCGGAAAAACAGCAGATGACGTTTTTCTCCCGGCTGGCATTTGACAAACCGCCGGACATCCATACAATTTTGTGAGAGTCGTCAAATTTGCTGTCTACTTGAGGGATTCCTGTCCCGGGAGGAGTCGTCAATGGTCGAGTACACTGAAGGTTGTCCGCCAGCGAAAAATGAGCAGCCGAGCGAGCCGAAAACAGCGAACAGGCAGGACAGCGGGGCCGGACAGGCAAAAAACCCCTACGCCATCATCTGGAAAGACGGCATGGAACTCGAACTGTACTAGAAACGACAAGGGACAAAAGCAGCGACATTCAGGCCTCTTCTTGCCGGAGAGGCCTTTTTCATGCCGGCAGCCTTCCCTCCCCTGTCCGTAAACTCGGCAGCAGCCCCTTGGCGGTTATCTTGGTCCGGGATTTTCCGGCCAGGATTCTGAAACGGTCTTTTCTCCCCGGGCGATCCGGGTCAGGGTCAGCACGTTGCGCCCCCCTTCGGAGGCGTACTCGACCTGGTCCATGACCTGGTGCATGATGTAGAGCCCCATACCCCCTTCCGGCAGCCCTGCAACATCCTTCGGGCAGTAGTCCAGCTGCGGCTTCTGCCGCCATGCCCCTTCCGGCATCGGCTTGCCGAAGTCGGCGATGCGGCAGACGACCCGGTCGGCCAGCCGCTCGACTTCCACCTCCACCGGGTGTCCGCCCTGCCGGCCGTAGGCATGGATGATAGCGTTGTTGGCCGCCTCCGCGATGCAGACCTTGACCTGGTACCACTCTTCGGGCGACAGGGGCCCCTCGCCGACCAGCGCCGAGAGGGCGCGCCGCACTTGGCGGACCTCGGCGAGGTCGCTGTCGATGGTCACCCTGATCGTCCGGACTTCCATGCCCCTCCCCCCTCTGCGGGAAAGCCTACTCGCCCGTTTCCCGCACCAGTTTCCACGCCTCTTCCACCAAGGCATCGGCGAGCTGTTCCTGCGGCACCTTGCGCACCACCTCCCCTTTACGGAAGAGCAGTCCCTGCCCCTTGCCGCCGGCGATGCCGACGTCCGCCTCGCGCGCCTCGCCGGGGCCGTTGACCACGCACCCCATGACTGCCACGGTGATCGTCCTCGGCAGGTCGTGCAGACGCTGTTCCACCTCCTCGGCAACGCCGATCAGGTCGATCTGGCAGCGGCCGCAGGTGGGGCAGGAGACGAAGACCGGGCCGTGCTCGCGCAGCTCAAGGCTCTTGAGTATCTCCCAGCCGACCCTGACCTCCTCGACCGGATCGCCGGTGAGCGAGACGCGCAGAGTGTCGCCGAGGCCCTCGTAGAGAAGCGTCCCGAGACCGACGGCGCTCTTCACCGTGCCGCTCCAGGTGGTGCCGGCCTCGGTGATGCCGATATGCAGGGGATAGTCGACCTGGCGGGCCAGCAGCCGGTAGGCCTCGACGGTACGGCAGATGCCGGAGGACTTGAGGCTGACCTTGATCTCCCGGTAGCCGAGGTCTTCGAGGATGCGGATGTGTCCCAGGGCGCTCTCCACCATCGCCTCGGCGGTGGGGTGGCCGTATTTCTCGAGCAGCTCCTTCTCCAGCGAACCGCCGTTGACGCCGATGCGGATCGGCACACGACGCTCGGCGCAGGCCCGCACCACTTCTTCCACCTTCCAGCGCTCGCCGATGTTGCCGGGGTTGAGGCGCAGACCGTCCACCCCGCTCGCCAGGGCGGTGAGGGCCAGCTTGTAGTCGAAGTGGATGTCGGCGATGAGCGGCAGTGGGCATTCCCGGCGGATCGCCGCCAGTGCCCTGGCGGCCTCCAGGTCGGGGACCGCGCAGCGGACGATCTCGCAGCCGGCCTCGGCGAGCCGGCGGATCTGCGCCAGTGTGACGGCCGCGTCGCGGGTATCGGTGTTGGTCATCGACTGCACCGAAATAGGGGCGCCGCCGCCGATGGCGACGCTGCCGACATGAATCTGGCGTGTGGTACGAGGCATACTTCGTTCTCCCGGAAGTCTACGGCCCGGCTGAATGGTTTATGAACTAAATAAAAAACACATGTTTCACCGCAGAGGACGCAGAGTGCGTAGAGATAAACCCATAAACTTCAGGTTTCCTCCGCGTTCTCTGCGTCCTCTGCGGTAAATTTACTTTTTCTGGATATATTCCAATTTCAGCGGGAACAGGAATGGTTTGAGTGTAGCGACTGGCCGCGTGGAAATCAAGCGCACAGGCGATTGACAGCCGGCCTGTGACGGTTTATGGTGCG
>DATBML010000299.1:0-2651 GCA_036554885.1 Desulfuromonadales bacterium | reverse complement strand
GCCTGCAGGTTATTCAACACCTTTTTTGTGCCCATCTCGACATTCCTTTTGTTTTTCAAGTGATTACTGACTGTTTCGGCCCTTATCGAACTGGCACGGGTCGTGAAAGATGTCCGTGGCAGTGACGCTCTTGCCTCCGCGTCACTTGTGCCTGTCCTGAGCACGACGCTAAAAGGCTCGCTTTTTAAAATTTCGAAGGAGAGTCCCCGAATATGAAATTCCGCCTGCTGATTGCCCTCGTTATTGGGCTTGCCCTGGCCGCTGCCGGCGGCTACGCCTGGACGGCATCCCGTCCCGACGCTTTCGCTCTGGCCGAGTTTTCGGTGCAGAACCTCTCCTGTGGCTCCTGCGTGCAGAACATCCAGAACGCCCTCGGCGGCGTCGAGGGGATCGGGACGGTGGAAGTCAGCGTCACCTCCGGCCGGGCGCGGGTGGAATATGCCCCCGCCCGAATCGACGCCGGAACCATCGCCGCCCGCATCACCGAGGCCGGCTATCCGGCGGCGCTGAGCCTGGACCTGTCGGTCGCCGACTACCAGGCGCTGCGGGAGGACGAAGCCCGGCTGGCCGACCGGTTCGTTGGCCGCATTGGCGGGAAGTTGGTCAGCCGCGAGGCGTTCGCAGAAGCCCTCTCCCGCCGGGAAGACGATCCCGCCATGCCGAAGCAGGGACTGCTCAAAGCCGTCTGGGGGGATATCCTGCAACGGGAGATGCTGCTGGCCGCCGCCGAGAAGAACGGTGTGGTGGTCCAGGAAGGGGAGGTGGATCTCGAACTGCGGAAAGTGCGGGAGAAGAGCAGGGATTTTGCCGCGTTCGTCCAGGCCCGATACGGCAGCGAGGGGGAGTTTCGTCGTCAATTGAAGGAGGATATGATCATCCGGCGCAACATCGACGAACATGTGCTGCAGGGGGAGTCCGACGAGAAACTTTCCCGACAGAAGATCGATTTCTGGTTTCGTGAACTTGCCGCTGCCGTCCCGGTCATTATCTTTGACCCGGCGCTGAAAGCAGCGGTCGCCGGGGCCGGCAAGGGGTGCGGCGGCAATTGCTGCGGGTAATTGGCTTTCAGACTCCCTGCCTGCGAAATTAGGGATGCCACCGTAGAGACGGGCCGTTGGCCCGTCTCAGACGCCCCGCCGGGGCGTCTCTACGGGATGAAGGTTTATTCAAGCGCATATCGGAAACATACAGGAAAATTCGAGCAAAAAGGAGATAAGAAAATGAATGAACGTCAGGAAAAACGCGCCCAGTTCCAGCAGGAGAAGAAGCGCGGCCTGCTCCCCCTCGTCGTTGCCGTCATGGTGGTGCTGGCGGCTGCCGGTGTCATCGGCTGGAAAGCGGTCGGCAACAGCGATACCGGTGCCTACCCGACGGTGGCCGCAAAAGGGGACGTGGTGACCATTCCGGTAGCTCAGGTCAGCGACGGCAAGGCCCACTATTTCCGCTACCGAAACGGTGACGCATATGTCAACTTCTTCGTGCTCAAGAGTCACGACGGGGTGATCCGGGCCGCCTTCGATGCCTGCGACGTCTGTTTCCATGCGAAGAAGGGGTACCGGCAGGAGGGGGATTCCATGGTCTGCAACAATTGCGACATGAAGTTCAAATCCGACCTGATCAACGAGGTCAAAGGCGGCTGCAACCCGGCGCCGATCCAGCGCTCCGTTGCCGGCGGCAACATCGTCATTGCCGCCGCCGACCTGGCGCAGGGTGGGAAATATTTCCCATGAACCTGCGCACGATCGCCTTCAACAACCTGCGCCGGCGCAAGGCGCGCCTGATCTTCCTGGTGGCCGGTCTGCTGATCGGGGTGGCCACGGTGGTGACCCTGCTCTCGTTGACCTCGGCATTGACCATGGAGGCAGAGCACAAGCTCGACAGCTACGGCGCCAACATCCTCATCACCCCGCGCACCGACGAGCTTTCCCTCGCCTACGGCGGCATCACCCTCGGGGCGGTTTCCGTCGATGCCCGGGAGATCCGCCAGCGGGACCTGATCCGGATCTTCGACATCCCCAACGCCCGCAATATCGCGGCCGTCACCCCGAAGGTGCTCGGCGCCGTCGAGGTCGGCGCCTCCCGGGTGCTGCTTATGGGAGTGAATGCGGAGAAGGAATTCCAGATCAAGCGCTGGTGGTCGGTGGACGGCCGGCCGCTCGCCGCCGACGACGAGGTGGTGGCCGGCCGCGCCGTGGCCCGCCGCCTCGGCCTGAGAATGGGTGATCCGGTCGTCATCGCCGGCCGGAGTTTCACCCTGACCGGCATCCTGCGCGAAACCGGCTCCCAGGACGACCACCTGCTGATCGGCTCGCTGCCGGCCGTGCAGCGCCTGCTCGGCAAGGAAGGCCTGGTCTCGCTGGCGGAGGTGGCGGCTCTCTGCGCCGACTGCCCGGTGGAGGACATGGTGAACCAGATTGCCGCCGCGCTGCCCGAGGTCAAGGTCAGCGCCATCCAGCAGGTGGTGAAGACGCGCATGCATGCCCTCGAGCAGTTCCGCGCCTTCTCCCTCGGCGTGGCGGTGGTGGTGATACTGGTCGGCGCCCTGGTCGTTTTCGTCACCATGATGGGTTCGGTCAACGAACGGACCCGCGAGATCGGCATCTTCCGGGCGCTCGGCTTTCGCCGCGGCCACGTGGTCGGGCTCATCCTCA
>DATBML010000271.1:0-4611 GCA_036554885.1 Desulfuromonadales bacterium | reverse complement strand
GGTCGATGCGGATGGCCTTCACCGAGGACGTTTCCGACGAGGGTTTTTTCATTCATTCAGCTATTGTTCATTCGCCTAATACCGATCTCAGGATTGAATTGACGACCCCCTCCAATGAAAACATCATTATCGAGGGGAGGGTTCGCTGGGCCAAGCGGGTTCCGCCGAATCTTCTTCGGGTGGCCAAATGTGGCATGGGGATACGGATCACCCGTTTTCTCGCTGGAGAGGCGGCCTATCGCGGGTTATGCAAGGGACTGAACGAGAAGTGAATCGGCGGGATTTGCTGCAACCTTAGTGAATGGCTCTGGTCTGCTCAGCGGATGTAGGCCTCGGTTACGTAACGCCGCATCATCACATGGGTATTGAAATAGTAGGCGTTCTTGCCGATGGCGTTCTTCATGATCCGGATCCATTCCGGGCGGTTGTCGTAGTAGGTGGGGATGATCACCCTCTCCAGTTTGTCGTAGAGGTCGGCGGCGTCGGCTAACGAGTGATTTTCACTGGCCGAAGTCTCGGTCGGAGGTGGTCCGATCGACCAGCCGGTCACTCCTTCGATATGCCCTTCGATCCACCAGCCGTCGAGTACGCTGAAGTTCGGCACGCCGTTGAGAGCCGCCTTCATGCCACTGGTGCCTGAAGCTTCGAGGGGACGCAGCGGATTGTTCAGCCAGAGATCGACACCCGGGATCAGACGATAGGCGACATCCAGATTGTAGTTTTTCAGATAGACCATTCTGACCCTGTCACGCAATTGCCTCGACTGCTGCACGATCCGCTGGATGACAGCTTTCCCCGCCTCGTCCTGCGGATGGGCCTTGCCGCCGAAAACCAACTGAATCTTTCCCTTGCCGATGCGCAGCAGCCGCTCGATGTCGGAGAGGATCAGGTCGCCTCGCTTGTATGCCGCCGCCCGACGGGCGAAGCCGATGGTCAGAATGTCCAGGTCGAACTGCTCGCCTGTGGTTTCCTCGATGTACTGAAAAAGATAGGCCTTGGCCCCGCAGTGGGCGTCCCAGATATCTTCGTCCGGAATATTGTCCACACGCACCAGAAGCTCGGGTTCGTTGGCCCAGCCGGGCAGATAACGATCGTAGAGATTGACCAGAAAAGCGGAAGCCCAGGTGAAGGTATGGATGCCGTTGGTAATGGCATGTATCTCAAAACCCGGGAAAAGGTTCTTGGAAATCTCACCGTGTTTCTTGGCAACTCCATTCACGTAACGGGAGAGGTGGAGGGCCAGCATGGTCATGTTCAGCTCTTCTTTCCCTCCAAGTTCGCGCAACAGACCGATCGGCACCACCTCGCCCAGGATTTTTTCGACCATGTCATAGGAAAAGTGGTCATGTCCCGCCTTGACCGGGGTATGGGTAGTGAAAACACAATGCTCCATGACCTGGGCGGTGTCCCAGGAAGCGCGCTCGTCCCAGGTGTCTTCCAGGGGCCGGCGGAAGCGATTGAGCAGTTCCAGGGTCAACAGGCTCGCGTGTCCTTCGTTCATGTGATATTTGCGGATGTTGAAGCCGAGGGCCTCGAGTATTCGCGCACCGCCCAGGCCGAGCACGATTTCCTGCTTCAAGCGGCAGGCCTGGTCGCCCCCGTAAAGCTGATCGGTAATGCTGCGGTCATCCTCGGCATTGCCGACGATGTCGGTATCGAGAAAGAGAACCGGCACTTCGCCGCGGGTGGGACTCTTTACCGGGTAGAGCCAGGCCTGCACCATGACATCCCGCTTTTCAATGGCGACCAGGGTCTTGACCGGCAGCAGCTCCATATAGGCTTCCGGATGCCATTCGACCGGGAATTCCAATTGCCATCCGTCTGGATCGAGGTCCTGGCGGAAATATCCTTTTCGACTGGCCAGGGTGACTCCGACCATCGGCAGTTTGAGATCGGCAGCGCTCTTGATAGTGTCTCCGGCCAGGACGCCAAGCCCGCCGCTGTAAGTCGGAATATCGTTCGAGAGACCGATTTCCATGGAAAAGTAGGCGATTTTCGGTTCTCGGATGTACCGCTTCCAGTCGATCATGGCAGAGGACCTCGTTTGAACGGGATAATCTGAAAATTGAAATAGACAGTGACTTTTTTCCAAATAGAGAATACTGGTTTGTTGTTGCCCTGACAAGCTCACTTGCGCCTAAGGAACGATTTGCCCTTGAAAATCAAGGCGATCTGTTGGAAGATTGAACCTGATTTGCCACCTCTCGCCGGCTACGCGCATAAAGGAATGACGTTAGGCCATGTACTGCGACTTCTTCGGTTTTACGGAAAGACCCTTCACGATAACCCCGAACCCCCGCTTCATTTTCCTCAGCAAAAACCACAAAGAGGTATTTGCCCATCTGCTTTACGGCATTCGCAACCACTGCGGTTTCATAGAAATCACCGGTGAGGTTGGAACCGGCAAGACCACGGCCCTGCGAACGCTGTTGAATCAGCTCGAGAGCGATTCTTACCGGCTGGCTTTTATTTTCAACCCCAGCCTCTCGGCCCAGGAACTTCTGCGCAGCATCAACGCAGAATTCGGCATCGAATCGGCGGCCCTCTCTGCCGCCGACCTTCTGAGCGCCCTCAACGGTTTTTTGTTGCGGGAAAATGCCGCCGGTCGAACGGTGGTTCTGGTGATCGACGAGGCGCAGAACCTGCAGCCTGAAGTCCTTGAGCAGATCAGAATGCTCTCCAATCTTGAAACGGAAACCGACAAGTTGATCCAGATCATCCTTGTCGGCCAGCCGGAACTGGCAGCAATATTGGAGCGGCCCGAACTGCGCCAATTCAGTCAACGCATCACAGTCCGCTATCATTTGCGCCCGATGGACTTTGACGACGCCTGTGCTTACATTCGTCATCGCCTGGATGTTGCAGGTTGCCGTGACGGCGAACTTTTTTCGCCCAGGGCAATCCGTAAGATCTACCGGTTTACCAAAGGGTTTCCCCGTTTGATCAACATCCTCTGCGATCGGGCTTTGCTAGTGGCCTATACGGAAGACAGCCGGCATATTTCAGGTGCCATGGTCGATACCGCAATCAGTGAACTGCAACGGCAGAATAGGCCAGCCATTACCCGCCTGCGACTGTGGCCGGCATTCATTTCCGTTGCGGCTTGTCTGGCAGTGATGGGGGGAGGGCTGTATTGGTGGCACTATCAGACCAAGATGGCTCCTCTTGCGGCCGTCTCCCGTGCCGATGAAGCTCAAGGCAGAAAATCAGTGGCCCTTCTGCCTGCAAAGGATCCATCGCCAGGGCCTCTGTCGACATTGCGCAGGGACCTTGCGGCCGTCAACCAGCCGGCCAGCGCAACAACAGCCTTCAATGCTTTGGCCGCCTTGTGGGGAGCCGTGCCTCTGACGGCTGAGCAGCAGATTCACGATGGCGCCGGGTTCGTGGAAGCATGCAACCAGCGTCATCTGTCAGTGACCCCCTACCGCGGGAGCCTCGATTCCCTGATAAGTCTGAACCTGCCGGCACTTCTTGAACTGACGCTCCCCGGCGTCGTCGGCTACCGATACCTGTCTCTGATTTCAGTATCCGGCGAGCGGGTCACCGTTTCACCGGCGGCGAGCGGACAAGCTGATCTTTCGCTTTCCGAGCTGCAGGCCCTCTGGTCGGGGAATGCTTACCTGCCTTGGACAAATCATCTGAATCTTCCGGACTTCGGCCATGCCGGCGAGTCACGCGAGCAGGTATTGCAACTTCAGGATTTGCTGAAAAATGCCGGAGTATATACCGGTGCACCCACTGGCAGATACGATTCTGCAACCAGATCGGCCGTGACCCGGTTCCAGGCTTCGCGCGGAATCATACAGGACGGTCGGGTCGGACCGCAGACTCTCATGCTGCTCTATCAGGTCGCCGGCAAATTCGGCCAGCCAAAACTGAAGCCGGTGCTCCAGGGAGAAGGATCATGAGTTCGATTCTCAAGGCTCTGAAAAGACTTGAAGAAGATAAAGCCGAGCGGTCGGATGCGCCGGTCGACATCGGCCGCGACATCCTGCGTCAGCCCCGACGACAGCGACGGTCGACAACTCTGTCTGCACTGCCCCTGGCCGTAGCGGGGAGCCTGGTAGTCGCCGGGGTGCTCTTCGTGCTAATCGTGTGGAAATCATCCACGGCCCCCGATTTTGCAACAAAGGCGGAACCTGTTGTTTCCATGCCGCCCTCTGTTCCACTGCAATCCGTCACTGCCCCTACGGAGCGACCTGCTGTTCATCGCGAACCCGAGGTCGTCGAAGTGCGGATGGCCGCGCCTCCGGTGGCAATCGCGAATGAACCGGCCGCTGCCTCAACTGCCCGCTCCGCCATCCGCCCCGCCGAGACGACAGCGGTGGTGAAAGCTCCGGAGTCGAAACCGCCGGCAGAGCCTGCAGCGGCTGCAGTGGTTCAGCAGCAGGCAGCACGGCCGCATCTGACTGTCTCCGGCATCGTTTTTCAGTCTGACCGTCAGGCACGCCTGGCAGTCGTGAATGACCTTCCGGTCATGGAAGGGACGGTCATGGAGGGGGCAAGGGTCGAAGAAATTCTTGCCGACCGCGTGCGTTTCGCCTGGGAAGGGGGTACCTTCGAGGTGGAACTGGGGGAAGAGGATTGACAACTTGGAATCGGTGCATGCGA
>DATBML010000263.1:0-5603 GCA_036554885.1 Desulfuromonadales bacterium | reverse complement strand
CGCTGGCAGCAGCCGCGCGCGACCAGGCGGCACAGGAACTGGCCGGCGAGAAGCTCCGGGCGATCCCCGACGTGACCCTTGGTCTTGGCGTGCGCCGCTTCGAAGAAGGCGACGAGCATGCTCTGGTCGCCGGCCTCTCCGTGCCGCTGCCGCTTTTCGACCGCAATCGCAACGGGATTTCCGCCGCAGCTGCGCGTCTGGAGCAGGCGCGCAGTGCCGAGCGCAACGCTCAGCTGTCAACCCGGGCCGCCCTTGCGCAGGCTGTGCAGGAACTCAGGGCCAGCCGGGACGAGGCGAGGGCGTTGCAGGACGAACTGCTGCCGGCGGCACAACAATCCTTCGCGGCGGTGGAGCACGGCTATCGTGCCGGCAAGTTCGGCTTGCTCGACCTGCTCGATACTCAGCGGCAACTGAGCGAAGTCCAGTCGCGGCTGCTTTCCGCCCAGGTCGACTGTCACGTCGCCGCGGCCCGTCTTGATGCCTTGCTTGGTCGCTTGCCGCTGGCAGCGACCGGCGCCACTCCCTAACCGACCATTTCAGAGAGGTTCTCCATGCAGCCATATACCAGCAAACACCTGCTGATCGCCTTCCTTCTCACCGCCGTCGCGCTCACCACTCCGGCACTGGCGGCCAGCGGCAAGGACCACGACGAGCACGGCCACAACGAAGCCGTGAAAGAGGAAAGCCACGGCCAGACCGCCGCCAAGGACGAGCATGGCCACGAGGAAGACGAGCACGCCGGTCACGGCCACGCCGATGAAGAAGACCTGAACGCCTTCTGCAAGGAGCATCGCCTGATCGAGCGCGAGGATGCCCTCTGCCAGGCGGGGCTGATCGCCGAGTTGCAACCGGGGCAGGGGCTAAAGGTGCGCCTGGCTTCTCCGGAGGTGGCGGCCAAGGCCGGCATCGCCGTCGCCAAACCGCAGACCATGTCGACTGCCGCCGGGGTGCTGCTGACCGGGCGCAGCGAATTCAACCGCAACCGTCTGGCGCGGTTGACCGCCCTGTCGGGTGGCGTGGTGCGCCGGGCCGGCGGCGAAATCGGGCAACGCGTCGCCAAAGGCGAGGTGCTGGCGGAGATTACCTCGCCAGAGGGCGCCGCCGTCCGCGGCCAGTACGGCGCCGCCGCCGCCCGCCAGACCCAGGCTGAAGCCGCGTTTCAGCGCGAGAAGGAGCTCTACGCCAAGGGGATTTCTTCCCGGCTGGAGTATCAGCAGGCCGAGGCCGACTATCTGGCGGCGCGCAGCGAAGCCGCGCAACTGCGCGAGCAGCTGGGTGGGTACGGGGTGTCCGAGCAGGGGGGGAGCCAGGTCCGGCTGCGCGCGCCGCTGGCCGGGGTGATCGTCGATAAGACGGTGGCGGTCGGCGACAGCGTGGCGCCGGGGAGCATCCTCTACACAATCGCCGATCCCGAATCGCTCTGGATCGAACTGGCACTGCCGGAGACGCGCGTCGGCCAGGCGCAGGTCGGTGCCCGGGTGGAAGCGCGCTTCGACGGCCTGCCGGAGAGCCTCTTTGCCGGGCGCATCGTCCAGGTCGGCGCTGCCCTCGACGAACGGACCCGCACCCTGAAGGCGGTGGCCGAGATCAAAAATCCCGGCGGCCGCCTCAAGGCCGGCATGTTCGGCCAGGTCAAGCTGTTGACCGCCGCCGCAGGGGAATCAATGGTGGTGCCGGTTGCTGCCGTGCAGAGCATCGACAAGCAGAACTACGTCTTCGTCCGCAGGGAGCCTGACCTCTTCGAAATCCGTCGGGTGGAGGCAGGGGCGAAGGAGCAAGGGCTGGTGACGATCCTCTTCGGCCTCGCGCCGGAGGACGAGGTGGTCGTCGCCCAGGGCTTCTCCCTCAAGTCGGAAGTGCTGAAGGCGCGCCTCGGCGCCTCCTGCGCCGACCACTAGGAGGCGACCATGTTCGAACGCCTCATCGAATTTTCCCTGAAGAACCGGATACTGGTGGTTCTTCTCTTCGCCGTCACCTTTGCCGTCGGCGCCTGGGCGCTGCTGCGCCTCCCCATCGACGCCTTTCCCGATACCACCCCGGTTCAGGTGCAGATCAACACCATCGCCCCGGCGCTGGGACCCGAGGAGATCGAAAAGCAGCTTACCATGCCGGTGGAGCTCGCCGTCTCCGGCCTGCCGCACCTGGAGAGCGTCCGCTCCATCTCCAAGTTCGGCCTCTCCCAGGTCGTCGCCACCTTCAGCGACGATATGCCGATCTACGATTCGCGCCAGCTGGTCATGGAACGCCTCGCCAGCGTCGAGCTCCCGGAAGGGATCGAGCGCCCGGAGCTGGGGCCGATCTCCACCGGCCTGGGGGAGGTCTTCCACTACGTCCTTCGTTCCGACAACCCCGAACGGACCCTCGACGAGCTGCGCACCATCCATGACTGGGTAGTCAAGCCCGAGCTGCGCAAGGTCGCCGGTGTAGCCGAGATCAATTCCTGGGGCGGGCTGGAGCGCCAGTATCACGTCATCGTCGCCCCCGAAGCGCTGGTCAAGTACAGTCTGACCTTTGGCGATGTCGCCGAGGCGCTGCAGGCCAATAACGCCAACGTCGGCGGCGGCCAGGTCGTCACCGCAGGACAGACCCTTCTGGTCCACGGCATCGGCCGGGTCGGCAATGTCGAACAAGTCGGAGCCATCGTTCTGACCTCCCACGCCGGCACCCCGGTACGGGTGCGCGACGTCGCCGAAATCCGCATCGACCACGAACTGCGCCGCGGCGCCGTCTCGGCCCAGGGCAAGGGCGAGGTCGTCATGGGCCTCGGCTTCATGCTCATGGGGGAGAACAGCCGCGAGGTCACCACCGCTCTCAAGGAGCGACTGGAGACGGTGCGCAAGGCCTTGCCCGAGGACGTCATCCTCGAGACGGTCTATGATCGTACCGAGCTGGTCGATCACGTCATCGAAACGGTGGAGCACAACCTCGTCGCCGGCGCCATCCTGGTCATCGCCATCCTCTTTCTGCTGCTGGGCAACCTGCGCGCCGGCCTCCTGGTCGCCGCCGCCATCCCCATGTCGATGCTCTTCGCCACCCTCGGCATGGGGCAGCTGGGGATCGCCGCCTCGCTCCTCTCCCTCGGCGCCATCGACTTCGGCATCCTCGTCGATGGTTCGGTGGTCATGACCGAGGCCAACCTGCGCCGCCTCGGCGAACGCCAGAACGAACTCGGCCGCCCCCTCTCCGCCCCCGAGCGCATGGCGGCGATCCTCTCGTCGAGCTGCGAGGTCGGCCGCCCCATCGCCTTCGGCATGGGGATCATCGCTCTGGTTTTCCTCCCGGTCCTCACCCTGCAGGGGATCGAGGGGAAGATGTTCCAGCCGATGGCCTGGACCTTCATCTTCGCCCTCCTCGGGGCGTTGCTGGTGGCGATCTTTCTTTCACCGATCCTGTCATTGCAATTCTTGCCGAAGGTTTGCAAGGGGCACGAGGGTTTTGCTGAAACATGGCTCAAAAGGATTTACACCCCGGCTCTCGACTGGGTATTGCACCACCGGCGTAATGCCCTGGTGTCTGCAGCACTCCTGGTGGCTCTGACCGGAGTCGTCGTCACCCGCCTCGGCGGCGAATTCCTGCCGCGCATGAGCGAGGGTTCCATCGTTGCCAGCGTGGTGCGTCTAGCCGGGGTCTCCGTCGACGAATCGATGGCCTACAACGGCCGGCTGGAGCAGCTGTTGCTGGAGAAGTTCCCGCACGAGATCAAGCATGTCTGGAGCCGCCTCGGCAGTGCCGAAGTCGCCACCGACCCGATGGGGACCGAGCTCACCGATATCTTCATGACCCTCCACCCCCGTGAGCAATGGACCCGGGCGAATAGCCAAACCGAACTGGCCGCGGCGATTCAGCAGGAACTCGCAGGACTGCCCGGCATCCGCGTCGTCCTCACCCAGCCCATCGAGCTGCGCGTCAACGAGATGCTCTCGGGGATTCGCGGCGACGTCGGCATCAAGATCTACGGCGAGGACTTCGAGCAGTTGGTGGAACTCGCCGAGCGGGTCGAGCAGGCACTGAACAAGGTTCCCGGCGCCGCCGAGGTTTCGGCCGAGCAGATCACCGGACAGCCGACCCTGCAACTCGCCGTCGACCAGGAAAAACTTGCGCGCTACGGCATTCCGGCGCGCGATGTCCTCGATATCGTCGCCGCCGTCGGCACCCCGCGCGTCGGCGAGGTCTTCGAAGGGGAACGTTCTTTCCCTCTGGTGCTGCGCCTCCCCGACGATCGCCGCAGCGATGTCGAGGCCCTCGGCAACACCCTCATCCCGACCGCAAGCGGTGCCATCCTGCCCCTCTCTGCCCTGGCGACCCTGAGCGAGGAACAACGCCCCTCGACCATCAACCGCGAGTGGGGGAGGCGCCTGATCAAGGTCTCGGTCAACGTCCGCGACCGCGACGTCGCTTCCTTCGTCGCCGAGGCGCGGGAGGTCATCGACCGCGACGTCAAGATGCCGCCGGGCTACTTTACCGAGTGGGGCGGGCAGTTCGAAAACCTGGAGCGCTCGCAGAAGCGCCTCGCCCTGGTCGTGCCGCTGACGCTGCTGCTGATCTTCATCCTCCTCTGGTTCAGCCTCAAGCGGCTGCGCGACGTGCTGATCATCTACACCGGCATTCCGCTGGCCGCCGTCGGCGGGGTCTTCGCCCTCTGGTTGCGCGGCATCCCCTTCTCGGTCAGCGCCGCGGTCGGCTTCATCGCCCTGGCCGGTCTGGCGGTTCTTAATGGCCAGGTTCTGGTCGCGGCGATCCGCAACTTTCTCGACTCCGGGAAGCCGCTGGCGGAGGCCGTTACTGGCGCCGCCAGGCAGCGCCTGCTGCCGGTCGTCGCCACCGCCGTCGTCGACGCCGCCGGCTTCCTCCCCATGGCCCTCTCCACAGGGGTCGGCGCCGAGGTCCAGCGCCCCTTGGCCACGGTCGTCATCGGCGGGGTGCTGACCTCGACGTTGCTGACCCTCTTCGTGTTGCCGTCCCTTTACCTGCTGGTCGGCAAAAGAGGCGGTGCAGAATAAGCGGATAGTTTCAGATCGTTGGAGCTGAAAAAGGAACGCCCGATTTTTCGCAGAGAGGAGAATCGGGCGTTCAATTCCATTATCGAAAATAGCCAGGATAAACGCCATTGCCTCCTGAATGAAATCGGCCCTTTCCACGGTGGAAAGGGCCATTTTTCCGGAGGCGACTTCCGTGAGCGCTACCTGCCCCGGTGCGGACCAAGGTACTCGCGGCGCAGCTCCTGGCGCCGATGCTGGCGATCGGCATCGGGCAGATCGCGCATCCGGTGCAGTTCCTGATGCAGTTCCCGACGCTTCTCGGCGGGAAGCTCCTGGTACCGCCGGTTAACCTCGCGGAGCCGTGACTTTTCCTCGGGAGGGAGTGCCTGCCAGCGGCGAAAGTTCTCCCTGATCTGCTGTTGCTCTTTGGCCGGCAATCCCTGGAAATATCGCAGGCGCTCGCGCAGAAGTTCCTTCTGTTCGGGGGGAACCTCCTGAAAGTGGCGAAAGTTTTTCTGCAGTCTTTCTCTCTCCTCGGCCGGTATTTGCCGCCAGCGGAGCATCACATCGTCGTTGGCGGCGGACGAGGCGACGGCGCCCAGCAATTCCAGGTTTTCCAGGAGA
>DATBML010000257.1:0-4395 GCA_036554885.1 Desulfuromonadales bacterium | reverse complement strand
TCATGCTGATCGACAACGAGGAAGGACTCTGCCGGATGATGGAGGCGGTGCTCCTTGACAACGGCTTTGCCGTGAAAGCCTATACCCGCTCCTTCGAAGCGGTCGATGATTTCGCGCCGGGGCAGTGGGACCTGGTCGTGACCGACGTCAAGATGCCGGGCCTCGATGGCCTGGAGGTGCTGCAGCGGATCAAGGAAAAGTCGCCGGAAATTCCGGTGATCATGATCACCGCCTTCGCCACGGTCGAGATGTCGATCCAGGCCTTGCGTCGAGGTGCCTACGACATGCTGACCAAGCCGTTCGAACCGGAGGAGCTGGTCTACCGGATCAAAAACGCCCTTAAACATTCCAGGCTGCTCGAGGAGAACCGGGAACTGCGGGAAGAGCTGATCGGCAAGTTCCGCTTCGACAACATCATCGGGGCATCCCCCTGCCTGAAGACGCTGCTGGAAAAGGTCGCCAAGGTGGCGGTACGCGACACTTCGGTGCTGCTCACCGGCGAATCGGGGACCGGCAAGGAACTGATCGCCCAGGCCATCCATTACAACTCCCCCCGCCGGGAGAAGCGCTTCGTCGCCATCAACTGCGGCGCCCTCCCTGCTTCGCTTCTCGAAAGCGAGCTCTTCGGCTACCGGAAAGGGGCGTTCACCGGCGCCGCTGAAAACCGCCAGGGGCTCCTCGAGGCCGCCGACGGCGGCACCCTGTTCCTCGACGAGGTCGGCAACCTGCCCATGAACGTGCAGAAGACCCTGCTGCGCTTTCTGCAGGAACATGAGTTCCTGCGCATCGGCGAAACCCGGCCGACCAAGGTCGACGTGCGCATTATCTCGGCCACCAACGCCGACCTGCTCGCCGATGTAAAGAGCGGGGCTTTCCGCGAAGACCTTTTCTATCGGCTCAACGTGATGAATATCCACCTGCCGCCGCTGCGCGAGCGCCGGGAAGACATTCCCCTGCTGGCGGCCCATTTCATACGGCAGCAGAATGCCAGGTTCGGCACCAGCATTCGCGGACTCACGGCCGACGCTCTCAAGGCCGCCAAAGAGTTCGACTGGCCTGGAAACATCCGCCAACTGCAGAACGTCATCGAGGCGTCGCTGGCCATGGAAAACGGTGAATATCTCAGCCTGCCGGTCCTCGCCCAGTTCATCGACACCGGCAACGATGCCGGGATGGCGGATGCAGGTCAGTCGGAGAGCGATTATGCCGCGGCGCTGGGCCGTTTCGAACGGGACTACCTGAAGGGGCTGCTGCAGAAGACCGGCGGCAACATCGAGGCCGCCGCCCGCGAGGCGGGCATGAACATGGCCACCATTTACCGGAAGCTGAAAAAATACGAAATCCGCCGCGAGGATCTCGCCTGAGGTCTTCTCGCAGAACTGCGAATCGCCGACCGGCAGTTTGCAGACCTGCGAACCCTCTCCGCCCCTGCCCTTCGCAGACAACCCTTTGAAAAGATGAGCATAATATCATAAAGATGTTTTTTTACGGCCACTCGGCAATGATGACATTCGGGCCGTTTTGCATTTATGCAAAACAGTGCACCTCGACCTCAGATCTTCGACGCTCCGAAAACCAGACACAACAAAGCGATATTGCTCGTTTTTTTATCATGACACCCATTCAATCAGCCCCTTGGCACATCGGTTGCAGAATCAAACAGCGTTACTCCTTCAGGCGGCGGGTGGGGCCAGGGGCCGTTGAGGGACGGCCAGGTCTCACCCGCACTCCCCTCGGCAACCGGCCAGCAAAGGAGTCGAATCATGCTGCAACCTACCGTAAGAGATTTCACCGCCGCTCCGGCAACCGACCAGGCGACGACCGATGCACCGACTTCGAGCCTGATCGTCCTCGGCCTGACCACCATATTCTTCAGCCTCCATCACGCAGGCTTCTTCCCCTTCGGTTGGGGTGCCCTCGGCACGGGACTATTCTACGGGGCGATGGGGCTGATTGCCGCCGGGCTGGTCGCGTGGAAGAGAAATCAGACCTTCAGTGCGGTACTCGCTACAGCATTCGGCCTGTTCTGGCTTTCCCTGGTCGCACTGGTCGTCCTGCCGGAAAGCGGATTCGGTCAGGCACCTCAGGCATCGGCTCTTTCCAGCTACCTCGCCCTCTGGGGCCTGTTTACCAGCATACTGTTCAGCGGCGCCAGCCGGCTCGGCCGCGAACTGCTGATTTTCCTGGCCATGTTCGCACTTTTCCTGCTCCTGCTCGCCGCCGGTGCCGCCGCTGAAAGCCACCTGATCAACGCCCTGGCCGGCGGCGAAGGAATCGCCTGCGGTCTGGCCGGCGTCTACGCCGGCATCGTCCGGCTGAGGAACTGAGGATAAAAGCGGATGCTGGCGCAAATCGCCCCTCCTGAGTCTGGCCCTGAGCACAAAAAAGCCGCCCAAAATGGGCGGCTTTTTTCATGGTTGGAAGAACGCGTTTCAGGCCCGCGAGATAAACCGGCCGTCGCGGGTGTCGACCTTGATCTTCTCCCCCGACTCCAGGTAACCCGGCACCTGGATTTTCATCCCCGTCTCCAGAATCGCCTCCTTGGTCTGGGCGGTGGCGGTGGCGTGCTTGATGGCAGGCGCGGTTTCGGCGACCGTCAACTCCACCGTCATCGGCAGGTCGACGCTGACCACCCGTCCCTGAAACAGTCCGAGCTGCACTTCGGCGCCCTCCAGCAGAAACCCCTGCACCGGCTCGAACATCTCGGCGCCCAGTTCGTACTGCTCGTAGGTTTCGAGATCCATGAAGACGCCGCCGTCGCCGGCCGGATAGAGAAATTGCCCCTTTCGCCGCTCGAAATCGGCCTCATCGACCTTGTCGCCGGCCTTGAAAGTCTTCTCCAGCACCTGTCCGGTGAGCAGGTTGCGGTACTTGGTTTTGACCAGGGTATTGCCGCCGCGGGCGGAGGGAGACTGGGTGGTCATATCGAGGAGCAGGCAGGGAGCATTGTCGAGCTGGATGACCAGCCCGCGCTTGAAATCGGCGGTAGTGAGCATGGAGTTCTCCTTCGGATTTGAACGAGTCGAATTGCGGGAATGTACCATACCGGCCAGGAGAAGACAATCGCCCCAAACGGAAATTTTCGATGACAAAACGGGGGCAAGTATGGTTAAATTCGATTTTTCGTCTATCCCGGCTCTGTCCGAATATACCTGAAGGAGAACGATCCATGTACACCTGTGCCGACCTGAAAAAGGGTCTCAAGCTCATGATCGACGGCGAGCCCCACGTCATTGCAGCCTTCGATTTCACTAAACCCGGCAAGGGCCAGGCCCTCTACAAGTGCAAGCTGCGCAACATGATCACCGGCTCGCTCTTCGACCGCACCTACCGTTCGGGCGAGTCCTTCGAACCGGCGGCTTTGGAGGACCGCGACATGCAGTTTCTCTACAAGGACGAGTCGGGCTATGTCTTCATGGACAACAAGAACTACGAGCAGGTCACTCTCGACGAAGAGACCCTGGGGGACGACCACTACTTCCTCAGGGACAACATGGACGTCAAGATCCTGCTCTTCAACGGCCGCGGCATAGGCATCACCCTCCCCAACTTCGTCAACCTGCGCATCACCCAGGCCGACCCCTGGGTCAAGGGGGACACCGCCGCCGGCAACAACAAGCCCGCCACGACCGAGAGCGGCTACACCCTTGCCGTCCCTTCCTTCGTCGAGACAGGCGACCTGATCCAGATCGACACCCGCACCGGCGAGTATGTCACCCGGGTTAAAGAATAAGGATGAGGGATGAAGGATGAAAGTCTGCAAGTCTTTCACCCCTTCAATCGAAAGGAAAAAGATGGAGCCGAACTGGGCTCTCGCCCGCAAGCGGCACAAACTCAACGAAAGGGCCCGGATCGTCCAGACGATCCGGGCCTTCTTCATCGACCGCGGCTACCTCGAGGTGGAGACCCCGCACCGCATCCCCGGCAACGCCCCCGAAGGGTACATCGACGCCGTCCCCTCCGGTGACTGGTTCCTGCACACCTCTCCCGAACTCTGCATGAAGCGCCTGCTCGCCGCCGGCTGCGAGAGGCTGTTCCAGATCAGCCGCTGCTGGCGCCAGGGTGAGCGCGGGAGCCGTCATCTGCCCGAGTACACCATGCTCGAGTGGTACCGGGCCGGAGCCGACTACACGGCGCTGATGACCGAATGCGAGGCGCTGCTGGCGGCGCTCGTGCCTGAAGGGAAACTGACCTGCGGCGGGGCGACCATCGACCTCGCTCCGCCCTGGGAGCGGCTCACCGTCGCCGAGGCGTTTGCCCGCCACGGTTCGCTCTCACTGGAGGCTGCCCTGGCCGCCGGCCGCTTCGACGAGATCATCGCCTTCGAGGTCGAACCCCGGCTGGGCATGACCCGGCCAACCTTCCTCATCGAGTACCCGGCCGCCCTCGCCGCCC
>DATBML010000222.1:0-8025 GCA_036554885.1 Desulfuromonadales bacterium | reverse complement strand
GACCGTGGGCTTGGCAACATTCCAGGGAAGGGAGAAGATGGTCTGGCCCCGGAATGGGGAGGGCGGAGTTGCCGCGCTTTTGAGGAAGCCGAAGACGACATGATTGAAGCCGGTGCCGAACCCCTCGACGAAAAGCTTGGGCTCGTTCGCCTTGACCCAGGCGTCAACCGTCGGCGTCCCTTCAATGGTCGCCGTCTGCGACCAGGTCATGGCTGCGGCGTTGTCGTCTACGCCGGGTGGAACGACGATGACCCCGTACTTGCCGGGGACGAGGTACTTGATCAGGGCCTCGCCGACCTGGAGGTTGTAGGGGTTGGGGTTGGGTACGGGGATCGGAATAACGGTCGTCGAACAGGTATTGGGGAAGTTGACCGGGTCAACTCCCAAGCCTTTGGCGGCACAGAAGTCTTCAAGTGTCAGGGTAGTGAGAATGCCGTCGCCAAGAACCGTGACTACCGGCTCACCGGTGAGGGGATCGAACTGGGGCTCGCCGGTGACCGGATCGAACTGGTACTGGGTGCCGAGCGGATTGCCGAAGGCGTCCTGGGACATCCGTCCCGCCGCTTCGGCGATCTGGATGTTGCAGCCGCCGAGGCCGTTCTCCAGGAGATCGAAAACGTTGTTCACCGGCGCGTGATCGACGAAGGCGAGGAGCGATATCTGCGCGGTCGGCAGCGGCAAGGGATCCACCACTACGGTTGCCGTACCCTGCCCCACCGCCAACGAAGTCCCGCTGTTGGAGTAGCCGGTGTACGGCATGACGGAGACGAAATAGCGCTTGTCGGCGGGCAGGTCGATGACGGCGGAAGCACCGTCCGAACGGCCCTCGGCCACCACCGGCGCGTAGCTCTTGTGAATGTCGAGGCTGACCCCGTCCAGTTTCGGGAGAACACCGGGAGCGGGCAGAGTCGGCTGGCTGGTGTTATCCTCCTCGACCAGCCAGCGGAAGCCGGTGACCGGGACGGAATTGCCGGCCGCGTCCACCTCCACCACGTTCAGGGTGAAGGCCGAGGCCGGCGCGTGCAACAGCACGATTGCCGACAGCAACAGCCCGGCCAGCGCGATCCTGACGGAACTCCTGAGAAGATTGCCGAGTCCTCTCTGCATCATGGGTGCTCTCCTCTGGTCAGATGAGTCTGACTTCTGATCTGGTTTTTCTGGGGAACGGGGCCGTCCTGTATGGTATTACCGTATTACCGGCGACCAAAGTATGTCATACGGTTGTACGCTAGGACCAGCCTTGCCGAAGGATGAATGGACCGAGTACGTCAAAGTGTATTGGGTAGATTCGGGTTTGTCCAGAGGGGGGATTGCGAATTTTTTGGGTGGCTATCGGCGCAATGTGGAGGTAGCAATTGGAGTACGGATTCCAAGGCTTCTGGCGCAGACCGAATGTGGGAGCTGCTCATCCCGGCATGCCGGAATCGGTAATGCCTATACTGATGGCGTATTTGACCATCTCCACCAGATTCCGGCAACCCAGCTTGCGCAGGATGTTGAGGCGGTGTTTCTCCACGGTTTTGGGGCTGAGGAAGAGCAGCCCGGCGATCTGTCCGGTGGATTTGCCGCCCACCAGCATCCGGAACACTTCCTGCTCACGGGCGCTCAACCGTTCATAGAGGCTCATCGGAGAAGAGCCTTTCTCGACCTGCAGAAAGGCCTTGATGACACCGTTCTTGATTTTGCGACAGAGGAAGAATTCCCCCCGGTGGGCCGACCGGATCGCCTCCAGCACGCTTTCGCTGGGCGCGCTCTTGAGAACGTAGCCAATGGCTCCATTTCGCAGGGCCTGGTGCACGTAGACATCCCGCTCGTGTGAGGAGAAGATCACGATCTGCAGTTCCGGCTGCTCCTTGCGGACCATGCCGATCACCTCCAGGCCGCTCAGGTCGGGAAGGGCGATGGCGAGCAGCATCACATCCGGATGCAAGGTACGGCTATTCTCCAGCGCCTCCCGCCCGGTAGCCGCCTCTCCGACAACGACCATGTCGGTCTGATTCTCCAGCAGATGCTCGATCCCCTTGCGGACAATCGCATGTTCGTCGACCACCATGACCCGAATTTTTCCCACACCTCTTCTCCATGACGGACCCTGAACGCTGCCCATAATGATAGCACAGGGGGTTGAAACTGCGACCGCCCCCCAAAAAAAACAGGGGCCCCCGGTAATTCCGGAGACCCCTGTCGCGGACAGAGTCGATGAGTCGGGCGGCTTACATCATGCCGCCCATGCCGCCCATGCCTCCCATGCCGCCGGGCATAGCCGGCATGGCTTCTTCCTTCTTCGGCGCTTCGGCGACGCAGGCCTCGGTGGTCAGCATCAGGCCGGCCACGGAGGCGGCATTCTGCAGGGCGCTGCGGGTGACCTTGGTCGGGTCGATGATGCCGGCGGCCAGCATGTCGCCGTAAGTGTCGGCGGCGGCGTCAAAGCCGAAGGCGCCGCTTTCGCCGGCGATCTTGTTGACGACGATGGAGCCCTCATGGCCGGCATTGTTGGCGATCTGCCGCAGCGGCTCCTCGAGAGCGCGCTTGACGATGTTGACGCCGAACTGCTGCTCGCCGCCGAGGTTCAGTTTCTCCAGGGCGGGGATGCAGCGCACCAGGGCGACGCCGCCGCCGGGGACGATCCCCTCCTCGACGGCTGCGCGGGTGGCGTGCAGGGCGTCCTCGACGCGGGCTTTCTTCTCTTTCATCTCGGTCTCGGTGGCAGCCCCGACCTTGACCACGGCAACGCCGCCGACCAGCTTGGCCAGACGCTCCTGGAGCTTCTCGCGGTCGTAGTCGCTCTTGGTCTCGTCGATCTGGGCGCGGATCTGTTTGACCCGGCCGGCGATGTCGGCTTCACTGCCGGCGCCGTCGATGATGGTGGTGTTCTCCTTGTCGATGACGATGCGCTTGGCGCGGCCGAGCATGTCGAGGGTGGCGTTCTCCAGCTTGAAGCCGATCTCCTCGGAGATCACCTTGCCGCCGGTGAGGATGGCGATGTCTTCGAGCATCGCCTTGCGCCGGTCACCGAAGCCGGGGGCCTTGACGGCGGCCACATTCAAGGTGCCGCGCAGCTTGTTGACGACCAGGGTGGCCAGCGCCTCGCCCTCGACGTCCTCGGAGATGATCAGCAGGGGGCGGCCCTGCTTGGCCACCGGCTCGAGAACCGGCAGCAGGTCGCGCATGTTGCTGATCTTCTTGTCGTGGATCAGGATCAGGCCGTCCTCGATCACCGCTTCCATCCGCTCGGCGTCGGTCACGAAGTAGGGGGAGAGGTAACCGCGGTCGAACTGCATCCCCTCGACGGTCTCCAGAGTGGTCTCCATCGCCTTGGCTTCCTCGACGGTGATGACCCCTTCCTTGCCGACCTTTTCCATCGCCTGGGCGAGGATGTCGCCGATGGTCTTGTCGCTGTTGGCGGAGATGGTGCCGACCTGGGCGATCTCCTTGTGGTCCTTGATCGGCTTGGAGAGTTCCTTCAGGGAGGCCACGGCGGTTTCCACCGCCTTGTCGACGCCCCGCTTGATTTCCATGGGGTTGTGGCCGGCGGTCACCAGCTTGATCCCTTCGCGGTAGATCGCCTGGGCCAGGACGGTGGCGGTGGTGGTGCCGTCACCAGCGATGTCGGAGGTCTTGGAAGCGACTTCCTTGACCAACTGGGCGCCCATGTTCTCGAACTTGTCTTCCAGTTCGATCTCCTTGGCGACGGTGACGCCGTCCTTGGTGATCAGGGGAGCGCCGAAGGATTTCTCGATGACGACGTTGCGGCCCTTGGGACCGAGGGTCACCTTGACCGCATCGGCCAGGGCATTGACCCCTTTGAGAATCTTGTTGCGGGCGTCCTGCCCGAATTTGATTTCTTTGGCTGCCATGGTTCTATGTCCTCCTTGTCAGGTTGATAAACGGATTACTTCTCGATCACGCCGAGGACGTCGTCCTCACGCATCATCAGATACTCTTTGCCTTCGATCTTGATCTCGGTGCCGGCGTACTTGCCGAAGAGGATCCGGTCGCCCACCTTGACGTCCATCCCCAGTTGCTTGCCGTCCTCGGTCGTCTTCCCTTTGCCGACGGCGATGACTTTTCCCTGCTGGGGTTTTTCCTTGGCGGTGTCGGGGATGATGAGGCCCCCGGCGGTCTTGGTCTCTTCCTCGACCCTTTCGACGATGATGCGATCGTGCAGCGGTCTGATGTTCATGGTCCAGCTCTCCTTTCGTGATGGAACGGAATGTGTCGGGAGCAACTCCCTGTCAAAGTCCTCTTGAAAAAACAAGGCGCCATGCCCAGATTTCAGAACCACTGTTAGCACTCACCAGACGGGAGTGCTAACAGCAGGCCTAAATATAGTCAGCTCGCCTGGAAAGTCAAGGGGGATTAGCGAAAAAATTTCGATTCTGCGGGGAATGAGGGGGACGGGTGGGGGAATGTTGTGTAGGGGCAGGCCTTGTGCCTGCCCATGGGCACCCAAAAGGGGTGCCCCTACCTGTCGCAGGCGTCCAGGGCGAACGCAGGCATTTCACCATTTGCGCTTTTCCATCTCCTGCCGGAAGTACTTGTCGTAGAGGATCTGCCACTCGCGGCTACCGACGACTTTCTGCTGCCGCCGCAACTGCTCCCGCACCCGTGAATCGACCTCGTCATCGACCGACAGCAGGCGGGTGAGAGACTCCTTGGCGGTGCGTAGCGCTTCCACCTCGTCCCGGTAGTCGAGCAGATCGTCGCGCCACAGACCGTCGACGACCAGATGGGCCAGATGCGAGATGCGCTGTTCGGAGAGCTTCATAACGGCATCCCCTTTTCTTCCGCCAGCTTCTTCTTGATCAGCGAGAGCAGCTTTTGCTGGTCGATGCCGGCGGGCGCAGAGCGCAGGTGTGCTTCCAGCAGTTTCTGCGCCTCGCGGTCGAGGTCGGCCTCCTCGGCCAGGTTGCGCCGGATGATCGCCTCGATGCGTCCCTGCACCAGGCCGCGCTCGGCCTTCAGCCGCGCCCCGCCCCGCGCCAGCAGCTCAGTCAGCAGTGAGCCGGCGAGGCGGCGGATCTGTTCGTCGGTGAAGCGCATGGCAAGGTGCCTCCGCATACGATAATGGTGACTATCATTTCCCCCATTCAGCCGCCTCCACAAAAGGAAGGAGAATCAGGCCGCCCGGCCTTCGTGGGGATGAACTTCTCTCTCCAGCCGCCCCGCCAGTGCCTCCTCGGCTACTTCCAGATCGTAGCGGCTTTGCAGGTTGAGCCAGAACTGTGCCTCCATGCCAAAATAGCGGGCCAAGCGCAGGGCGGTGTCGGCGCTGATCGCCCGTTTGCCGTGGACAATCTCGTTGATGCGCCGGGGCGGGACACTGACGTCCTTGGCCAACCGGTACTGGCTGACTCCCATCGGCTCCAGAAATTCTTCCCGCAGAATTTCCCCGGGATGAATCGGGTTCATCTTCCTCATGGCAACATTTCCTTCAGTGATAATCGACGATTTCGACGTCGTGGGCATGGCCGCCACTCCAGACGAAACAGATTCTCCACTGATCATTGATGCGGATGCTGTGCTGCCCCTCGCGGTCATCCTTCAGTGCCTCCAGCCGGTTGCCCGGCGGTACCCGCAGAGTTTCCAGCTCCGTCGCCGCATCCAGCATCAGCAGCTTTTTCAGAGCCAGTCGCTGAATGTCCTGGGGCAGCCGGCGCGAGAACTGCCGGTGTAAGATCTTTTCCGCTTCCTTATCGCTGAACGACTTGATCATAGGTTAACGCAACGCGCTATTAACGTCAAACGTTAAGATTGTCACTGTTGCCCAAGCAATAAAAAAACCGCATCACCGGCCCTTGCCGGCCGATACGGCCGCATTCCCTCGACAATCCCCGCTCCCATGCTTATCCCCCCCCGGCATCACGTCACCGTTAACACCGTTAACAGTGTCTTCTTGGCCCCGTGTGTTTTCTTTGTAATGGCAGGGACATGTCTTGTCAATCGATTTTTGTCCCATGGCTTTTGGGTCCCGTTGAAGCCCTTGACAGGGAAGCGCCGAATCGGTAAGGTTTGCCCGATCATGTAGGGGCGACGGATGCGTTGCCCCTACGGTCTTTTCCACCCAAGGAGCAGAGAGAAAGCCATGTACAAGAAACTCTACATCCCGGGCCCGGTCGGAGTCGGCCGCGACGTGCTGGAGGCAATGGCTGCACCGATGATCGGCCATCGCATGAAAGAATATGCCGAAATTCACCGCCGGGTCACCACCGGCCTGAAGCAGCTGCTCAACACGCAGGAGCCGGTTTTTCTCTCGACCTCCAGCGCCTTCGGCGTGATGGAGGGGGCGGTGCGCAACCTGGTGCAGAAGCGCTGCGCCAACTTCGGCAACGGCGCCTTCAGCGGCAAGTGGCACGACGTCACCCGCCGCTGCGGCCTCGAGGCCGATTCCTTCAGCGCCGAGTGGGGCCGGCCGATCACCGCCGAGATGGTCGACAAGGTCCTTGCCACAGGCAGATACGACGCCCTGACCGTGGTCCACAACGAAACCTCCACCGGTGTCATGTCGCCGCTCGAAGAGATCGCCGGGGTGATGAAAAAGTATCCCGACGTCTCCTTCATCGTCGATACCGTCTCCTCGATGAGCGCCGTCCCACTCGATGTCACCGCCCTCGGCACCGACGTCTGCCTGGCCGGGGTGCAGAAGGCGTTCGGCCTGCCGCCGGGTCTGGCGGTCTTCGCCGTCTCCCGCCGCGCCCTGCAGAAGGCCCGCAGCACGCCGAACCGCGGCTATTACTTCGACTTCGAGGAATTCGAGGCGAACGACCTCAAGGACAACACCCCCAGCACCCCCTGCATCAGCCTGATCTATGCCCTCGACCATCAGCTTGCCAAAATGTTCGCCGAAGGGCTGGAGAACCGCTACGCCCGCCACCGGCAGATGGCCGAAGCGACCCGCGCCTGGGTCCTCGCCCAGGGTTTCTCCCTTTTCGCCGCCGAGGGTGCCCGCTCGCAGACCCTCACCTGCGGCCGCAACGACGATCGCACCGATCTGGAGCTGCTGAAGAAACTGGCCGGCGCCCGCGGCTACGCCATCGACAACGGCTACGGCAAGATCAAGAACACGACTTTCCGCATCCCGCATATGGCCGACATGACGCTCGCCGACCTTGAGGAACTCTTCACCCTGCTGGAGGAACTGCTGCCGCAAACCCGTCGTTGACCAAATCCCGGGAAATCCCCGAGCTTTGCCGCAACAGCCTCGCCAGGCGCCGTGTCCCCTGCGTCACGGCGCCTGGTATTTCCTGAGCATCCTCATTTTCGCCGTAAAAAATCCCGTCTGTTATGTGTATAATTTTAATAAACCGATGTCGAGGAGGTTCGCACATGCCCCCACTCTCTGGCTTGAAAAACCCCTGCCGCAATCCTTTTGTTTTTGTCCTGCTCCTCGCCCTTCTTCCTGCCTGCACCATGATTGACCAGATCGTTCCCACGAACCGTATCCACACCATATCCCTGCAGGCGAACTACCTGGAAACACATGGCATGGCCATGATTACCCCTTCCACCGTCACCGGCCAGGAAGAGGACCGACAGGCGTTGGCACTGGTTTTCACCAACGTGCTGCAGGAGCGCCGGCCGAAAATTCGGGTCGTGCCCCTGGCCGACACCCTGGGCGAGATCAACCGTGCCGGGCTGGCGGAGGGTTACAGGCAGATGTTCGACGACTACCGCTTCACCGGCATCTTCAAGCGTGAAACCCTGAAAGCCATCGGCGTAGCGGCCCAGGCCCGCTACCTGGCCCAACTCAATCTGGCAAACTTCAGGCAGGACGCGAGCGGTCGCCTCAGCGTACTGGGATTGCGCCTGGTTCAGACCAAGGCCAGCAACATCCGCCTTTTTCTGACGGTCTGGGACAGCAGCGACGGCAGCATCGCCTGGGAAGGGATGCAGGAGCTCAACTACTCCTACGAAACTTTCCGGGAAAAACCGATTACGTTTAAAGATGTGGTGGAAGAGGCAAGCAAGCACCTGATCCGGGAACTGCCGTGAGCCGTGAGCCGTGAGCCGTGAGCCGTGAGCCGT
>DATBML010000216.1:0-2538 GCA_036554885.1 Desulfuromonadales bacterium | reverse complement strand
GGCGGCGTGCCGACGGCGATGAAATAGACGTTCGACCCGGTCATCGCCGCCGCCAGGTCGGTGGTGAATTTGAGCCGGCCATCCTTCACGTTGGAGAGGACCAGCGGTTCGAGCCCCGGTTCGTAGATGGGGATCTGCCCGGCGCGCAGGCGTTCGACTTTGGCGGCGTCGACGTCGACGCAGGTGACGAAGTTCCCCATTTCGGCGAAACAGGTTCCCGTGACCAGACCGACGTAGCCTGTTCCAACGATTGTCAGATGCATTATAAAATCTCCTGAAAAACCATGGCACGGAACTGTGGCTGGTTGAAATTCAAAGGCGGCCCGGTTCAGGGGCTTGCCGCCGCTCACCCAGCACCGGATGTTCCAGAAGTCCTCTGATCGCCCGTTCAGCCGACGGTCCACCCCGGCTGGCAGTCAGGCAGCTGCGCAGAGGATCAGGCCGGTGGCCGTCGCTGCCGAGACAGGCATACAGCCCCTGGTCGAGCATCTCCCGGGCTCGTCTGGCCACCCGCCCGCCGTAAACGCCACTGAAGCTGCCGAGGTTCCCCTGGAAGAGACAGCCCATCTCCTTCAGCATTTCCAGTGAGCTCTGCGCTGTGATGCCGGCGTCTGGCGTTGCAAACCTGGTCCAGACCTTCTCCAGAAGACCTTTGGTTCCTGGCGGGGCAAGCAGGGCACAACGCTCGGGATGGGCGAAGAGCGGGGTCAATCCCCGTCGCACGACCCGGAAGACCGCCTCGCCGACCACCTCGATGCCGGCCTGCGAGGGCGCTTCGACAAGCACGAGCCGGCTCTCGCCAAGGGGGAGAAATTCATCCTCCCGCGAGAGGTAGAATTCGTCAAGGTAGTATTCCATGCCCGGCAGCAGGTGCAGGGGGATTTTCTCACGGTCAAGAGCCGCCTGCAATTCGGCTACGGCCCGGCGTACCCGTTCCGGGGTGTTGTCGTAGGCACCGCGGATGCAATGAGGGGTACAGCAGACCTGACGATAGCCGTACGCACCAAGAATCCGGGCCATTTCCAGGGATTCGGCCATGGTCGCCGGACCATCGTCCAGGCTGGGCAGGATGTGACAATGCCAATCGATCATCGCTAATTGAAGGCCCAATCCCTTTCCGCTGTTTGCTTTTTCTCAACTCCCGCCATCAAGCCTTCCGGATGCGCGGGTCGGCCAGGGCGTAGCCGAGATCGGCCAGCAGGTTGCCGACCAGGGTGAGGACGGCGCCGATCACCAGTATCCCCATGATCAGCGGATAGTCGCGCATCATGACCCCGTCATAAAAGAGTTTGCCCATCCCCGGAATGGCGAAGATCGTCTCGAAAATGACGCTGCCGCCGATCAGGCCGGGGACGGAGAGGCCGAGGATGGTGATGACCGGCAGCAGAGCGTTGCGCAGCGCGTGCTTGTAGATCACCTCCCGCTCGGGGAGTCCTTTGGCCCGGGCGGTAAGGATATAGTCCTGGCGAATGACTTCAAGCATGGTGGAGCGCATGTAGCGGGAAAAACCCGCCAGCCCGCCGAAGGCGGAGACGAAAACGGGAAGAATCAAGTGGTGGACCATGTCCCAGAGACGGCCGCCGAAGCTCAGATACTCGTACCCCAGCGACTTGAGGCCGGCGATGGGGAAAAGGCCGAGACGTACACCGAGGAAATCCATGAGCAGCAGGGCCAGCCAGAACGAAGGGGTGGCGAAACCGAGAAAGACGAAGACGGTGGTCGACTGGTCGAAGAGGGAGTTGCGCCGCACCGCCGAAAGGATGCCGATGGGCACCGCCACCGCAAGGATGAGGCTGATGGAGAGGAGATTGATCAGGATGGTGACCGGCATGCGCTCGACGATCTTGTCGAGCACCGGCCGGTGGTCCTGAGAAAAGGAGTCGCCGAAGTCGAGACGTACCAACCGTCCAAGCCACTTGCCGTACTGGACATGGAGGGGTTTGTCCAGGTCGTACTGGGCGCGCAGGCGTTCCTTGGCTTCGACGCTCGCCTGCGGGTTGAGATCGGTCTGCAGATCGGTCGGCTCGCCGGGGGCGAGGTGGATGACGACGAAGGAGATGAGGGTGATCCCGAGGAGGAGCGGGATCATCATCAGCAGGCGTTTGGCAAGATAACGGAGCATAGGCACGAGGCTCAATAAAGGGGACTAGTCAGCCGCTTCGCGGCGTCATTTGTCAGGCGCTTCGCGCCGTCAGCTGTAAAAAACCATAACGAATGACTATTGACCAATGACGGCCGCGTAGCGGCCGGATCACTACCGCGCATACTTCTGCTCGCTAGCCGGCACATACCACTCCGTAAAATTGTAGCGAATCCCCGCCGGCGCCGCTTCGATGCCGCGGAAGCGTTTGGCAACGGCCGGCAGGGCCTTGCCGACATAGAGGAAGGTGTAGGGCTGCTCTTCGGCGAGGATCTGCTGGAAGCGGTCGTAGGCCTTTTTCCGCTCGGCCTGGTCGAAGGTGCGGCGCCCCCGCTCCAGGAGTTCGTCGACCTCGGCATTTTTGAACTGAATGAAGTTCAGCTCCCGCGGCCCCGTCT
>DATBML010000178.1:0-4018 GCA_036554885.1 Desulfuromonadales bacterium | reverse complement strand
GAAGGTGCTCCCCTGGCCGGGGGTGCTGTTCACGATGACTTCGCCGCCGTGGCTCTGGACGATGTGCTTGACGATGGCCAGCCCCAAGCCGGTGCCGCCCTGCTTGCGGCTGCGCGCCTTATCGACCCGGTAGAAACGCTCGAAGAGGCGCGGCAAATGCTCGGGGGAAATGCCGCATCCCCAGTCCTGGACCTTGACCATCACCTTGTCGCCGAATTGAGCGGCATCGACCACGATCCGTCCGGCCGGCTCGCTATATTTGATGGCATTGGTCAGCAGGTTGACGACCGCCTGTTCGAGCAGCGGGGCGTTGATCTGCGCCGCCAGTTCCCCGGAACAGTGCAGCGCGATCTGCAGCGATTTCTCCCGTGCTCCCACCGAGCACGCCTGGACGGCAGACTCCAGTACCGGCCGCAAGGCCCCCCGCGCAAGCGGAACCCCCCCCTTCTCCGCTTCCTGTTCGATGCGGGAGAGGTCGAGCAGATCGTCGATGATGGCGTTGAGGCGATCGGCCTGACGGGTGATGATCCGCAGGAAGCGTTGGGCATCGTCGGGATCGGCCACCGCCCCGTCGAGCAGGGTTTCGACGAACCCCTTGATGGCGGTGATCGGGGTCTTGAGTTCGTGCGAGACCTTGGCGACGAAGTCGCGGCGCAGGGTCTCCAGCCGGCGCAGGCGGGTCACGTCGTTGAGGACGATCAGGGCGCCGATCTCCTGCCCCTGGGCGCCGCGCAGCACCGTACCATGGGCCTGGAGAAACCGCTCCCCCTCTTCGGCATCGCGCAGCACGATGTCCCCCTCCACCGGCTCGCGGTTGGCCAGTGCCCGGGCGACGAAGCGCTGCAGGTCGGCCTTGCGTACCACTTCCTGGATGCGGCGGCCCTCGGCCCGCTCCGGCCGGACGCCGAGGAGTCGGCCGGCGGCCCGGTTGAGGCGCAGGATCCGCTCCTCGAGGTCGACCGCCAGCACCCCTTCCACCATGCTGGCCAGCACCGCCTCCTGTTCGTTGCGCTGGCGCAGGACGGTCCGGATGCGGTCGTCGAGGTGCGCCGCCATCTGGTTCATGGATTCGGCCAGCCCGCAGATTTCCTCGGAGCCGCTGACCGTCAGACGCTGGTCCAGTTCGCCGCGGGCAAAGCGCTCCACCCCCTGCCGCATCTCCTCCAGGGGACGGCTGATCCGCCGGGCGATGAGCAAGCTGAGCAGCGCCGCCGCCAGCACGGCGGCCAGGCCCCCCAACGCCATCTTCAGGTAAAGCGCGCGCAGGGCATCATCGATGGCGGTGACTGCCATGGCTGTGCGCACGACGCCCTGGACCTTGCCGCCCGCCAGCACCGGCACCGCCACATACATCATTTCCTTCCGCACCGTGTAACTGAAGCGGGTCGCCCGCCCCTCGCCGCCGGCAAGCGCCGCCCGGACCTCGGGGCGCTCGGCATGGTTTTCCATCATTTTGGGGTCTTCCAGGGAGTCGCCAAGGACCTCTCCGGAAGGGAGCAGCAGAGTGATGCGGGTGGCGGCCTCCCGGCCGAGCTCCTTGCAGAGCCGGTCGAGGGAAGGGCGGTCGTCAGCGGTGAGACGGCCGGCCACCTGGTTTTCCACCAGGCGAGCCCGGGCGGAGAGGTTGACGGCCGTCTCCTCGATGTAGAAATCGCGCAGGGACCGGGAAAAGTGCCAGGTGAGTCCAAGCAGGACCACCAGCAGAATTGCCAGGTAGGAGGGAAAGAGCTGCCAGAGCAGACGCTTCGGTCGCATGTCCAGGGCCTCAGTCCTTGAACCGGTAGCCGACGCCGCGGACCGTTTCGATGTACTTGCCGCTCTCGCCGAGCTTGCGCCGCAGACCGACGATCTGCACGTCGACGGCGCGTTCGGTGACGGCGTAGCTTTCGCCGCGCACCGCGTCGACAATCTGGTTGCGGGTGAAGACCCAGCCGGGGCGACTGGCCAGCAGATGCAGGACGCGGAACTCGGTGAAGGTCAGCTCTACCGGCTCGCCGTCCACCAGCACCTCGTTGCGGCCGGGGTGGATGGTCAGTTCGTGGATGCGCAGTACGCCGCTCTTGTCGACCGGCGCCGCCTCGCGCTCACGACGCCGCAGCACCGTCCGCACCCGGGCGATGAGGACCCGCGGGCTGAACGGCTTCGGGATGTAGTCGTCGGCCCCCAGCTCCAGGCCGGCGACGACGTCGGCCTCCTCCCCCCGGGCGGTCAACATGATGACGGGGATATGGGCAGTGGCGGGCTGCTTCTTCAGCGCCCGGCAGACCTCCAGCCCGTCCATGCCGGGAAGCATCAGGTCAAGCAGGATCAGGCCGGGCAATTCCGTGCGGGCCAGCTGCAGTCCGTCTTCGCCGGAAGTCGCACAGTTCACCCGGTATCCCTCCCGCAGCAGGTTGTACTGCACCAGGGCCAGGATATCCTCTTCGTCCTCGATGATCAGAATGTGTTCCTTGGCCATAAGTTCTTTCCCTGAGTCATAGAAAAACACGGACATGTATATTCTACATATGTTAGCGCAATATTAGGATATTTGAAAACTTGTCCGGAAACCGGCGTCGGGAGAAAATGCGAAGCGATGAAGGGGGATTTTGGGGTTAGATGGAAGGTTTTTTCGGATAATCGTAGAAGACCAGGGATCCGGAGCTGGAGCCGAGGTTTTGCCAGTCATCGGCGTCGAAATCGAGGCAGAGTGCGCCGCAGGTCGGGATGTTTTCGATGCCGCAATCGGCGAGCAGATTGCCCAATTCGGTGAGGCCCGGATTGTGCCCGACCAGCAGCACATGCGCCCATCGGTTGTCGAGGCCACGCACGACTTTCAAGAGAATCTCAGGCTCCGCCTCGTAGATTTCCATCACCAGAATCAGTCGATCATCGGTGAGTTCGAGCTCCCGGGCAATCAGCCTGGCGGTCTTGCGCGCTCGCTTGGCGGGGCTGGAGATGATCAGTTCCGGCCGCGGGTCCCGGCCGGCCAGCCGCTCTCCCATCAGCGGCGCATCCTGCTTGCCGCGCTTGCTGAGCGGCCGGTCGAAATCGGCCAATGCGGGGTCCTCCCAGCTCGATTTGGCGTGGCGCACCAGAGTCAGACGTTTCATCCTTCGGCCTCCCGGAAACCCTCGATGAACGACCAGTCCTGCCCTTCTCCGGCATTTACCAGCAAATCCGGAAGCCGGGCGAGCAGCGGCTGCAGCTCCTCCTCCCGCACCCTCACCGCCGCCTCCTGCGGGCTCACCCAGATCCGGCCGCGGATCGCCGCTTCCGGCCACCGCTCGAGCTCCTCGTCGACCCGGAACAAAAAGACCTGCACGGTGCAGGTTCCGCCCCATTTCGCATACCGGTATTCGCCGATCGGCGCGGAACGGATGGCGCCGCGGATTCCCGCTTCCTCCCAGGCTTCCCGGGCTGCCGATTCGGCAGCCGACAGGCCGGGCTCGATGATCCCCTTGGGAATGATCCAGCGCCTGTGCCGCCGGGTGGTGACCAGCAGTACCTCCAGGATTCCGCCAACCCGCCGGAAGGGGATCACTGCCGACTGGCGATAGAACCAGGAGGGGCGGGTTTCCATCGGTTTCTCCGTGCAGTGCATTTGCCGTTGGGTTTTGAATTTTATTTTACCACCTGGGGAAGGCGCTTGCTGCCTTCGGGCGTAAAAGGGAAGAGATTGGGTGGCCTGGACGAGCATCCGGTCTCTTCGGCTTTTGGACTGTAATGCCTCTTCAGCCAGCGGCTGAGGCCATCCAGTCCGGGGAACAGGACCCGCTCGGTGATATTGGCCTGGTCGAGCTTGTCGCGGATCTCCCATTTGAGCCCGGCGGGGATGATGATCCGGCGCCACAGCCCGGGCTGAAGACGCAGCCACTGATCCAGATTCCGGTGCGCCTTGGGCATCACCGAAAAGAAACCGAACTGATTGACGATACGGTCATCGATGGAAGGGGGCTCGAAGAAGATGACGAAATCCTCCCGGCTCAGGTCGCTCAGGTCCTGGAGGGTGGGCACCGCTTCGGAGAGCATCTCCACG
>DATBML010000146.1:0-3752 GCA_036554885.1 Desulfuromonadales bacterium | reverse complement strand
TTCTCCTTCTCGCCTTTATCGCGGCCGTGTCCTACCTGACTTCGCCTTTGTTCTGGAAGCCAAAAAAATCCTGATTCGATCCGGACCTGGTCGCAATGCAATTGCCGGAGCACTGATGCCCCGGCATTTCGATTTTCAACTGCAGCGTCCCCTGCTGCCATGCCACCCGGCGCGGCAGCAGGTTCAACCCGGCTTGCGGGCCAGAACCACGGCAGTCTCCTCGCTGACCCGGCGAACTTCGGGCCGGGCGAACCCAACTTCTTCCATCCAGGCGCCGATTTCGCCGCCGCTGTAGGTCCTTCCCCCTTCGGTCATCACCAGCATGTGCACGGCAAACAGGGCGGCGGAGAGCGGTGCCGTCTTTCCCTCGTCGAGGAGGAACTCGTGCACCGCCAGCATTCCGCCCGGATTGAGGGCGCGCCAGGCCTTTTCGACCAGCATCCGGCACCCTTCCTCGTCCCGCGAGTGGAAGACCTGCGAGATCCAGACGACGTCGATCCCGCTGCCCAATTCGTTCAGGCAGAAATCCCCCTCGATCAGTCGGACTCTGTCCAGCAGCCCCCGCGCGGCGAGCCGCTCCCGTCCCACCGCCAGCGCTCCCGGCAGGTCAAGGAGGCGCACCTCGTGCAACGCCGGATGGGCAGCGAGAAACGCCGCGGCGTAGGTACCGGGGCCGCCGCCGACATCGAGCAGCACGCGGGCGTCGCCGAAATCGAGTTGGCGGGCCACCTGAGGTGCCAGTTCGCGGGTGACATCATCCATGCCGCGGATGAAATCGCGTGTCCAATTCTCGCGCCCGCCGAGAATTGCCGCCTCCCGCGGCGCGGCGGGATGGCCGGCGCGCAGCACCTGCGGCAGCTCGTTCCAGGCCTCCCAACAGTGATGGATGTGCCGGAAGATGCTTCCCCGGTAGTTCTTTCCCTGCACCAGGAATTCGTTCGCAACCGGAGCGTTGCGGTAGCGGTCGCCGGCCTTCTCCAACAGTCCCATGGCAGTCAGAGCATTCAGCAGCAGCCCCAGGGCACGGCCGTCCACCTCGAGTTCGAAGGAGAGATCGGCGGCTTCACGCCCCTCCCCCAATCGGCTGAAGAGGTCAAGGTCGTTGGCGGTGAAAAATACCTTGGCGAGTTCAAAACCGTGGGCCAACCGCAGCAGGTCTCGGAACGATTCGATCGGCATGGGGCCTCCTTGGAAAAGGTGAATCGTTGAAATGACTCAGAACTTGTCCCTGCCCAGAACCTCGCGCAGCACCTGGCGACGCAGGGTGCCGAAGCGCGCCGCTTCGTCCGGATGCCCGGTCTCCAGCAGCACAAGCAGGAATTCCCGGGCGAACTCGGCCAGGGATCTCCCGACCGCCCCCTGCAGCATCGGCTCGAAGGGAGTCCCGGCGGGGTCTCCCAGGTGCTCGCTGGCGATCGCCTCTGCCTCGCCATCAAATAGATACAGGCTCAGGTCGGCCCCGGGGCCGGTGAAACCGGGACCTTCGCTGACGCAGACAAGCATTCCAGTCGCCGGCATGATGGTCATCAAGCCGGTAGAGGCAAGCAGAGTACGCAGGCAGGACGGGTGCAGCCGACCACGGCGCCGGCTGCGCAGGTCCTGAAAGGCGAAACCGGTCGGCGCCGATATCTGATTACCGCAGACCGGGCACTCTCTCACCTCGCGGCGGGCCAGGCAGCCCGTATTCCCTGCAAAAGGAGACTCGCGCAGGCAGCGCGGCAACTCGGAGGCATCAAATCGCTGCAGCACGAAGCTGGCCAGATCGCGCATCTGGCTGTGCACCACGGTTCCGCGGGCATGAGTGATGACCGGATGGATGCGGCTGGTGAAACTGGTGGCCAGACCCTCGACCTTGGGGCTTTTGGCGATGAAGGTGTCGACCACCTGGTAGCCGCGCTCCTGCGCCGAAAAGGCCAGAAAATCCCGCACCCCGATCTCCTGCCGAAGGCGCAGCCGGGCATCGACCAGGCTTGGCAGCAGCCACATCTTCTCCAACGGCTCGCCGGCCTGCCGCAGGGCCTGCTGCAGCGAACCGGCGTTGACCAGCGAGGCGCGGTCCTTGACCGGGACCAGAACCAGATCGGCGGCGAGCAGGGCGTTGCGGGTGAAGTAGTCGAGAATGGGACGGGTATCGAGAATCAGAATGCCGGATAGACAGGAGACTGAAAGAGCCCGGCGCAGGTGAAAGGGATCGTCGTCGGGCGGCGTCAGGGCGCGGTCGGAGGCGAGGAACTGCACACCGTACTCGCCGAGACGGGCAAGTTCAACGGCAGGGATGCCGGCGAATAGGCCGGCTACCGAGGCTCCTTTGGTCCCGCCGATGGCGAACATCTGGTCGACGCTGAAATGGTTGTCGAAGGAGGCGATGGTGACCGGCAGATCCTCGCGCAGCGCCTTGAGGTAGACGGCGAGGTTGGTGGCGATGGTGGTCTTGCCCACCCCCCCTTTCTCGCTGGCCACGGCGATGACGAAGGGAAATGCCTGGTCCATGGGGCCTCCTGTAGGGGCACGGCATGCCGTGCCCTGGGCGCAGCATGCTGCGCCCCTACCAAACCATTCATCACAACGATGATTTGCATCATAGGGGCGGACTGCGTCCGCCCAGGGCGCATGCAATGCGCCCCTACATTATGCCGTTTCCGTCACCTGCAACGCTTCCCAGCGCGCATAGAGGCCGGCGATATCCTCCTGCAGCGTTTCGTGCCGCAGGGAGACCTCCCGCCAGCGCCCGGCATCCTGATAAAGCGCAGGGTCGGCCATCGTCGACTCGATCGCGGCCAGTTCGGCCTCCTGCACCTCGATTCGCGCTTCCAGGTCGGCCAGTTCCTTCAGCCGCCGTTTTTCCTCGCGCTGCGCTTCCTTGCGCTCCTCGTGCTGTCGGCGGCGATCCTCCTTGTCAAAAGGGATCGCCGAATCGGCTGCCGTTGCAGCCGAGGTCTCGACGCGCAAGGCGGAGTGTCCCCCTTCGCCGCGGCTCGCTTTGACCCGCAGGAAATCCTCGTAGTTGCCGAAATACGACTCGATGCGGCCGCCGCCGACCTCGATGACCCGGGTGGCGAGAGCGTCGACGAAATAACGGTCATGGGAGACGAAGACCAGGGTGCCGGAATAACCGCGCAGCGCGTCCAGCAGCACCTCCTTCGACTGCAGGTCGAGGTGGTTGGTCGGCTCGTCGAGCAGCAGCAGGTTGGCCGGGCGCAGCAGCAGGATGGCCAGGGCGAGCCGATTGCGCTCGCCGCCGGAGAGGACCGCCACCTTCTTGTGCACGTCGTCGCCGGAAAAGAGGAAGGCGCCAAGGATGTCGCGCACCCGCGGCACCATGTCGAAGGGAGCGGCGGTGGTGATCTCTTCGAGCACGCTGCGGGCGGGATCGAGGACCTTGGCCTGGTCCTGGGCAAAATAGGCCGGATGCAGGTTATGCCCCTCGACCCGCCGTCCCGCCCGCGGCGCCTCCACCCCGGCGAGCAGGCGCATCAGGGTCGACTTGCCGGCGCCGTTGGGACCGACCAGGGCGACGCGCTCCCCTTTCTCCACGACCAGATCGACGCCGGAGAGCACGGTCAGCTCTCCGTAACTCTGGCTGGCTCCCGCGAGTTCCAGAGCGGTCCGTCCACCTTTGGGCGGTTCGGGGAAGCGGAAGGCGATCTTTTTTCGCTGCGGCGGCACCTGGATGCGTTCGATCTTCTCCAACTGCTTCACCCGGCTCTGCACCAGCGACGCCTTGTTCGCCTGGTAACGGAAGCGGCTGATGA
>DATBML010000138.1:0-5131 GCA_036554885.1 Desulfuromonadales bacterium | reverse complement strand
CTTGTCGTTGTTCCTGTTGCAGGCGGACTGACGCAGGTTGCCGAAGATCAGCGAGATGGCGTTCAGGCCCGGGCCGTAGGCCGAGAGCACGCCCAGACGCGAGGTGATGGCTTCCACGCCGTGAGCCAGGGCGTCCATGCCGGTGTAGGCAGCCAGGTCGCCCGGCATGCACTGGTGGATCAGCGGGTCGTTGACCGACTTGCTCGGGGTGCAGTTCGGATCGAACAGCGCCATCTTGTACATCTTCTCGGTGTGGTTGATGATCGAGAAGCAGGAGACTTCCGAACCGGTCCCCGAGGTGGTATTGATGGCGAGCTGGGGAATCTTGTTCTTTTTGGTCGCCTTGAAGGCGCCCTCGAAGGAACGGACATCCTGGCCGTCATGGCTGTAGACCAGTTTGATCGCCTTGCAGCAGTCGGAGGAGCTGCCGCCGCCGAGACTGATCAGGCCGTCGAACTTGCCGCCGGCGAGGATCTTGTAGCCTTCCATGACCTCGAAGTCTTTCGGGTTGCCGGTCACCTTGTCGTAAACTTCCGAAGCGACGCCGGCAGCCTTCAGGACTCCCTGGATGGTCTCGACGATGCCGGTCCCCTTGAGGCCGGTAGTGACGATCAGTGCGTTGGTCATCCCCAGGGCCTTGGCGTCGTTGCCGACCATGGTATGGGCGCCCCAGCCGATGTTGACAGACGGATAGGCGTGTTGCATCTTGATCGGGTACTCGAGTCTTTCGTTCTTCAGGGTCCGTTTTACGTCTCTGAAATGCGGCATCTGTACATCCTCCTCGTTTTGTGGTGTGAATTGCTTTACGCTCTTGCTACCTTGATGACTGGCTTCGGTCGTATAGGCGCCTAACGAACCTAACCATCACCTCCTCAAACTTTGTTTTATTGCTATCCTTGAACAAAGCAAAACCGGCATAATGTGCTTGGCGCCTCATCGCGTCAGCACGAATTTGTCTAGAGCAAGTTAGGTGCCAAATACAAACGTCGGTTTAAAATGGGGATTTTCCGCGACTATCCTGAATTTCCGGCAGGGGCGAAGGAGAGAAAACGGGGATTTTGGTAACAACTTTTTAGAAAAAGGCGCTGAATCAGGGTTTGCCGGAACTATGGATAATATCCACGCTGGGGAATTTCCCCCCAGCGATAGTGGGGGAAAGACGAGAAGAGGCAGAAAAAAGGGGGCAAAAAAACGGAAAAGCGGTCAAGGCATTTTTGTCCGCAGATGAACACAGATGAAGGCTTTAAGTCAAAAAATCAGGGTGTTGCCTCTGGTTTCATCTGCGCAAATCTGCGTATACCTGCGGAAAAGAAGTTTTCAGGTAGGTAGGCTCTGCTTCCGGTGATAGATGGTCCGTCTCGTCTCGCAGCGATCATCCGCCGCCCGCAGGTCTCCGCAGCTCCCCCACGCTCGGCCCATGCAGCCGCCGGCGCAGAGCCGTCTTCCGGGACATTCCCGGCACTCCGCCAGGTCGTCGGCCCGGCTGCGACTGATCTGCATCAGGGATGCCCAGAGCGGAGCGCCCTCGGCTAAGGAGTCGGCCAGGCTTTTTTCGAACACTCCGGAAACGGAGAAAGCGGCCGTATGGCAAAGCAGGCAGGGATAGAGCTGGCCGGTTGGCGTGAGGTAGGGGTTTTCGACAAAGGTGCAGCACTCAGTCCGCGGCGTTTCTGCCGCCCGCCACTCCAGGACCGCCATCTTGCCGATTTTCTCGTAGAGCTCGCGGAAGCGGGGCTCGCTGTCGTAGCGGCGCAGCAGGTGCAGATACTGCTCCGGCGTGGGCGCCGAGACCAGCGAGCCTTCGGCTGCCCGGCCACCCAGAACGAGGGTGCCGGTGACGACCGAGCAGATACCCAGGTCCGCCGCCAGTTCGAAAACGGCCGGGATATCCTCCAGGTTGTGACGCATTTCCGTGAAGAAAAGCGTCAGGCGCGGCGCCAACCCACCCCGGACGAGCCGCCGGAGGCCGTCCAGCACCCCCTGAAAGGCCCCATCCCCGCGGACCAGGTCATGGGTGGACGCGGTGGCCCCATCCAGGCTGATCTGAATCGTAAGCCCCGGGAAGTCGAGTTCGCGCAGGGCAGCCACTTCTTCCTCGCGAAACAACATGCCGTTGGTCTGCAGCGAGACGCTCCGCAGCCCCAGGTCACGGGCGAAGCGCAGCAGGCCCAGCCAACCGGGATGACAAAGCGGCTCGCCACCGGTCAAGCGCACCCCCTCCCCGCCCAGTTCCGCAAACTCTTCGATCAACCGGCATAGCGTCCGCTCCGGCACATGTGTGGCCGAGTCGGCGCCCCCGGCCTCGACCCAGCAATGACGACAGGTGAGATTGCAGACGCCGGTAATGGCAAGCGTCAGCGTCTTTGGAGGGCGCAGCCCCTCCCGCTTGAGGATGTTCGCGGTTTCGAATGGCGTCATGACACTTCATCCTGCGACAGCCAGCTGGGTATTTTCGCCACAACGTGGAGAATTTACCCATTTTCGCACAGCAAGTCGATTGGAACGAAGGATACCCGGTGCCTTCCCCCGCCAGCGAAAAAAAACCTCCAGCCACTGTAGAGAAATGCCACGATTTCTTTTACGTCGGCAGGCCGTAGCGTTCCAGCTTGGTGTAGAGGGTCTTGCGGTCGATCTCGAGGATTTTCGCCGCCTTGCTTTTGTTTCCCTCGACCTTTTCGATCACCTTCCGTATATGGTCCCTCTCGATGACCCAGAGAGGCAGGGGCTGAGCGTCCTGCGAACCGTTCGGAGGCAGGGGGGGAAGGACCTTCGGGGGGGAAAACGGCAGGAGTTCTGAGGTAATCACCCGGTCGCTGGCCAGGATACAGGCACGGCGAATGGTGTTGCTCAGTTCCCGCACGTTGCCGGGCCAGCTGTAGCTGCAAAGGGCCGCCATCGCCTCCTCGGTGATTTCCCAGTTTTCGTGGCCATTGTCAGAGCAGGATTTGAGAAAGAACCAGGCCAGAGGGAGGATGTCATCCGGCCGCTCCCGCAAGGGAGGGAGGTGGATCGGCAGGAGGTTGATCCGGTGGAACAGGTCTTCCCGGAACTCTCCCCGGTTCACACATTCCTGGAGGTTCTTGTTGGAGGCAAAAACGAACCGCACATCGACGCGGATATCGTGGTTTCCCCCCATGCGCCGGAAGGTGCTGGTCTCCAGAATGCGCAGGAGCTTCACCTGGACGTCGAGGGGCATTTCCGAGACCTCGTCCATGAACAGGGTACCGGTGTCGGCCAGCTCGAAAAGCCCGGCCCGGCCCTTCACCGCGCCGGTAAAGGCCCCCTGCATGTGACCGAACAGCTCGCTTTCCGCGGTGTTGGCGCTGAGCCGCCCGCAGTTGACCGTGACAAACGGTTTCTTGGCCCGCCGACTGGCGTCGTGCACGGCCCGGGCAACAAGTTCCTTGCCCGTGCCGCTTTCACCATGAATCAGCACATGCTCATCCGTCACCCCCCAGCGCCGAACCGTCTCCAGCACTTTCTGGATGCCTTGGCTCTTGCCGACAATCCGGTGATTTTCGACCTTGCTGACCTCCAACTTCAGATTGATGTTCTCCAGCCTGAGGCGGTTTTTATCATAAGCCTTGTCGAGCAGCATCTCCAGCTCATCGAGTTTCACCGGCTTGGTGAGATAGTCGTAAGCCCCATGCTTGATGCACTCGACCGCCGTCTCGATGGTGCCGTGGCCGGTGAACATGATGATTTCCGGGATGGTCGACTCCGCCCGCATCTGCTGCAGGACCTCCACGCCGTCCGCGCCCGGCATCCGCACATCGAGGAGGACCACGTTAAATATCTGCTCCTTGTAAAAGGCGAGACCTTCCTCGCCACTGGCGGCGACCTCCACCTTGTAACCGCTACGCGAGAGCTCCATCTGCAGCAGTTCCCGGAGCGGCTTTTCATCCTCGACGATGAGGACCTTGGCACCCTTGCGCGTTTCTATTGCTGGCATTGCGGCAGCCTCACTGTAAAGATTGAGCCTTCGCCTTTCTGGCTTTCCACCTTGATGTCACCTCCGTGCCGCTTGACAATGTTGTAGGTGACGGCCAGGCCTAGACCGAGGCCCTGCCCCACCGACTTGGTCGTAAAGAAGGGATCCCATATGCGGTCCAGCATCTCGGGGTGGATGCCGGAGCCGGTATCCTTCACCTGAACGATGACCTCCGTCCCGCTACCCCGTGTGGCAATTTCCACCGTCCCGGCCCCCTTGATGGCCTGATGGGCATTGATCAGCAGGTTCATGAATACCTGGCGCAAACCGGCACCGTCACCCCGAACCGCCGGCAGGTCGGCCTGCAGATTTTCCCGGATCTCGATCCTCTCGTAGCGGGCCTTATGGCGCACCAGTTCCAGAACCTCCTGCAGAGCCAGATTGATGTCGACCTGTTCCAGGGAACCGTCCGATTTTCGGCTGAAGGAGAGCAGGCAGTCGATGATCCCCTTGCAGCGGTACGATTCCCGGATGATGACCTCCAGGTATTTGGGGAACGCGTCGAGCCGCGGATCTTCCCGCAGTTGCGGTTCGTCGCGGAACCGCCTCAGAAGGGCCTCGGCGTAGCCGGCCACCGAGGTCAGGGGATTGTTGATCTCGTGGGCCACCCCGGCGGCCAGAAGTCCGATGCTCGACATCTTTTCCGCTTGCAGCAGCTGCAATTCCTGCAGCCGCTTGCCCGTCACGTCCCGCAGGAAGATCAGTGCCCGCCGCTTCCCGCCGGGGTCTTCGATGGGCGTAGCCGTCACATCGAAATAGCGGGGCTCCGCCTCCGTCTTGTTGGCGGCGAAGGATATCTGAACGCTTTCTCCCGCCAGCGCCCGCTCCACCGGGCAGTTGGCCGGGGAATGGGGCTGCTCGGGGTGAAAGAGCCGGCGACAGGAAGCCCCCACGATGGTTTCCCGGGGGAAGAGGCGTGGGCAGATATGGTTGCGGTGCTGGACGTGGCCGCTTCCGTCATAAATGGCCACGCCGTCGCCGATGGAGTCGAAAATCGCCTGGAGTTCGCTGGACTTGGTGCGCAACCCCAGATTGGCGGCTTCCAGCTCCTGGATCTTCTGCTTGACCTCGGCGTAATAACCGATTTTGGAGCTTTCCAGCCCGAGGAGACGATCCAGGCTCGCCTCATCGATTTGGGCA
>DATBML010000119.1:0-1528 GCA_036554885.1 Desulfuromonadales bacterium | reverse complement strand
CGACCTGATCGTGCAGATCCCCATGGACGTGGTGCGCATCGCCATCCCGCTGCTGGTCTACTTCGTGGTGATGTTCCTGGTCTCCTTCTACATGGGGAAGAAGGTCGGCGCCGACTACAGCAGAACCACGACGCTCGCCTTTACCGCCGCCAGCAACAACTTCGAACTGGCCATTGCGGTGGCCATCGCCGTCTTCGGCCTCAACTCCGGCGCCGCCTTCGCCGCAGTCATCGGGCCGCTGGTGGAGGTGCCGGTGATGATCGGCCTGGTCAACGTCGCCTTCTGGTTTCAGCGGCGCTATTTCGTCGGCCAGGCGCAACCCTCGGCGACGCGCTGATAAAAAAGGTGAGTAATGGCTACTTCTGAACCGAAGCCGGAGAAGTCCCCGCAAGAGATCCTCCGCAGCGTTATCGAGCTGTGCGCCGACTGCGACACCTGCCGCTTCCTCATGGAGGAGGACTGCGCCTTCTTCCCCGAGCTCTATCGGCTGTGGGACCAGGAAAAGGAGACCGGGGTTCCCATCCCCGACGCGGAGCTGCGCCGCCTGGCCGAACTCTGCACCCTCTGCGGCCTTTGCCCCTGCCCCAGGATTCCGATCGATGTGATGGAGGCCAAGAGCCGCTACATCGACCGCGAGGGCCTGCCGGCCACGACCCGCCTGCTGACCGACGTCCCCCGCCTGGCTCGCCTGTGCGGCACCTTTCCCCGCCTGGTGGGCGCCCTGCAGGCGAGCCGGACCGTCGGTCCCCTGCTGCGCAAGGCCGCCGGCCTTCATCCGGAAAGAGAACTCCCGGCCTTTCCGGCAGAGAGCTTTTTTCGGTGGGCCGAGAAAAAAGGCCTCGCCGCTCGCCGGCAGGGTGGCCGAACTGTCGCCTATTTTGCCGGCTGCACCGCCGGCTACCTTTTCCCCCAGATCGGCCGGGCAGTGGTGGAAGTCCTGGAGCGCAACGGCGTGACGGTCCAGGTTCCGTCGCAGCAGTGCTGCGGCATGCCGCACCTGTTGGAAGGCGACCGACAGGGCGCCTTCCAGAGGGCCGAAGCCAACCTGTCGACTCTGGTCGGAGCGGTGCAGGCCGGCGACGATCTCCTGACGTCCTGCCCGACCTGCGGTTTCTTCCTCAAAACACTGCTCAAGGAGCGGGCCTACTATTCGGAGGCTTACCAGCAATCGGTGCATGCCGGCGCCGGTGAGATCAAGGTGCCGGACCCGAGCAAGGGCGGCAATCAGCACCGGATCCTCAAAAAACTGGTGTTCGGAAATATCCTGAAGGATGACGGCTATTTTTCCTCCCTCGACCCCATGGCCCGGATTGCCGTCGCCGAGCATCTCTTCGACGCCGGGGAGTACCTGGCCCGCCTCCATGCCGAGGGGCGGCTCGATACCCGCTTCAGTGCCGTACCCGGACGCATGGCCTACTTTGCCCCCTGTCACCAGCGGGAGCAGAAGATGGGGCGGCCTTACCTTGATCTGCTGGCGCTGATCCCCGGGTTGACTGTTGAGCTTGTGGGCGACACGGAATGCTGCGGT
>DATBML010000095.1:0-14261 GCA_036554885.1 Desulfuromonadales bacterium | reverse complement strand
CTTGTCTTTCGTCCGCCTCCAGCTTCCCGTCGCGCAGGCGCACCACCCGCCGGGCGTGGGAGATGACGAGGGTGTCGTGGGAGCTGATGACGAAGGTGGTCCCCTTTTCCTCGTTGAGGCGGCGCATCAGGTCCAGCAGGTCTTCGGCACTCTTCGAGTCGAGGTTGGCGGTCGGCTCGTCGGCGAGGATCACCGCCGGCTCGGCCGCCATCGCCCGGGCGACAGCGACCCGCTGCTGCTGGCCGCCGGAGAGATCGTTCGGCCGGCGCCCCTCCAGTCCGGCGATGCCGAGCTCGGCGAAGAGCGCCCGCACCCGCTGCCGGCGCTCCTCCTTCGCCATCCCCCGCAGCATCAGGGTGAACTCGGCGTTCTCCTCGGCGGTCAGCACCGGGATCAGGTTGTAGGACTGGAAGATGAAGCCGATCTTGCGCAGGCGGAAGTCGGCGAGCGCCTTGACGCTGCTGGCGCCGACGTTGCGGCCATCGACGACGATGCTGCCGGCGCTCGGCTGGTCGAGGCAGCCGATGAGGTTGAGCACCGTCGTCTTGCCGCTCCCCGACGGGCCGGCCAGGACGGTGAACTCCCCCGGCTCGATCGTCAGGGTCAGGTCGTCCACCGCCGTAACCTGCTGGTGGCCGAGGGGGTAGATTTTGGTGACGTCGCTTAACTCGATCAGGGGCATGGTGAAATCCTTCGTTTTCAAGGTCCCGGGTCCCGTGTCCAAGGTCCCGGGTCGAAAGTTCAGGGACCAGAGACCGGGGACCAGGGACTCGGGACAGATTTTTTAAACGTGCCGCATCGCTTCGGCCGGCCGGGTTCGTCCCGCCTTGACCGCCGGGTAGAGAGAGGCGAGCAGTGCCAGGCCGACGACGTAGACGGCGATCCGCGCCATCCAGGCGACGTCCCAGGCGGCGCGCAGTACCGGCTCGAAGACGACGCCGCCGAATTCCAGTGTCTCCGGGACGAAGGCCCGCAGGTCGATGCCGACCTCGACCAGGTACCAGGTGGCGAGCGAGCCGAGCAGCGACCCGATGAAAATGGCGGCAACCCCCAGCACCAGCGCCTCGGCCAGCACCATCCGCCGCAGCCGTCCCGGCGTGGCGCCGAGGGCGAGGATCACGCCGAACTCGCGCAGTCGCTCCATGACCGACATCAGCAGGGTGTTGACGACGCCGATGGTGACGATCAGCAGGATGACGACGAAGATGAACTTCTGGCTGGCGTAGTCCAGTTTGATGGAATTGGCGAGGTTCGGCATCGCTTTTTCCCAGCCGACCGCGTGCAGTTCCGGCCGTCCCTGCACCAGCGTCTCGACGGCCGGGAATACGGCCGCCTCGTCGGCGGCCCGGCGCAGGATGACTGCCAGTTCGTGCACCTCGCCGGGAACTCCACCCATGCTGGCGGCCCGCTCTCGGCCGACCAGGATCAGCGACGCGTCCAGCTCCTTGATGCCGGTTTCGACCACCCCCCGCACCCGGAACAGCTCGTTGACCAGTTCCCCGTCACGGTTCTGCACGGTGACGACGAACTTGCTCCCCTCTTCGATCTTCAGCTCGCGCAGCAGCCGGGCGCCGACGACGGCGTCGCGCCCCGCCGCGTCGCGCAGCATCTTCTCCGGCGGCAGGTTTTTCAGGAACGGATTGATTCCCCGTTCCGCCGCCGGATCGACGCCGGTGAGGACGATCCCCCGGCTCTCCCGGCTCGACTGGGCCAGCCCCGGCAGGTAAAGACGCGGCAGCACCGCCTCCACCCCGGGGGTTTGCGAAATTCTCGCCACCAGTTCCTGCGGGTCGTAGGCCAGCTTCTCGTCGCGGCTCTGCACGTAGTCGCCGCGATAGACGGCGAGGTGGCCGGCGCCGGCGCGCACGCCGCTGTCGATCATTCGGGCGTAGACGCCGAAGGAGAGATTGTGGAACGCCTGCACCAGCATCACGCTCAGGCTGATCGCCGCCAGCGTGATCAGGGTGCGGCGCCGGTTGCGCCACAGGTTGCGCCAGGCGAGTTGCAGCAGGTCGATGTTCCAGGTTCCATGTTCCATGTTCTTACGTTCGGCTCTTGGCTCTTGGACCTTGGACCCGGGACCCGGGACCGTTTTTATTCCTCCCGGATCGCTTCGACCGGCCGCAGTTTCGCCGCCCGGTTGGCGGGCAGGAAGCCGGCAAGGAGGCAGACGGCGAGCAGCAGCGCCGCCGGGATGACGAAATTGTCGATTTCGAGCACGGCGCCCAGGCGCGGCAGGATGGTGCCGCCGGCGTAGGTGACCGGTGTGATGCTGCCGGAGAGATCGATGCCGTGGTGCGCCATGTAGAGGCTCATCGCCAGCCCCAGGCCGAGCCCAAGGACGAGGGAAAGCAGCCCCATCGCCAGCGTTTCGAGCATGACCAGCAAGCGGACCCGCCAGGGTCGCATCCCCATCGCCATCATGATGCCGAACTCGCCGGTACGCTCCAGGACCGACATGAAGAAGGTGTTGAGAATCCCCAGGCCGGCAGCGAAGTAGAGGATGACGACGATGATCATGCGCGAGACGTCGAAGCTGGCGATCACCTCGCGCATCTCGGGCAGCAGCTGGCCCCAGTCGAGGGCCTCCATGCCAGCCGGCAGCTGCCGCTGCAGTTGGCCGGCGACGGCGGCCGCCTGCATCGGTTCGCGGATGGCGATCGCCAGTTCGTGCACCCGGCCGTCGAGGACCATCACCCGCTGCAGCCACGGCAGCCCCACCCGCAGCAGTGAATTGTCGTGGCCGCTGTCACCGGTGGCGCAGATGCCGCTGACGGTGAGCAGATCGTTGCCGAAGGAGCCGTCGGCCGCCTGGGTGACGAAGACCAGTTCGTCGCCGACCGCGACGCCCAGCTTCTTCGCCAGGCCGCGGCCGAGCACCGCTCCGTCGCCGGGCTCGGCGGCGAGAAATTTCCCGGCCACCAGGTGCCCGGCCAGGGTGGTGACCCCTCGTTCCGCCTGCGGCCGGATGCCGAGCAGTTCCGCCGGGTAGGTGCTGCTGCCGTGCGAGACGAGGCCGAAGCCACGCAGCCGCGGCGAGAGGCCGACCACCTCCGGCTGCCGGCCGAGGCGCTGCAGCAGGTCGGGATCGGGGGCGAAGTTGGCGAACATCTCCCGGTCGTCCTGGTACCCCTGCCGGGCGACGACGATGTGGCCGTGGTACTGCTCGGTGGCCGAGGCGAGCATGTCGCGCAGCATCCCGGAGAAGACCCCCAGCGCCAGAATCAACAGGGAAGAAGAGACGACCATCGCCGAGATGGTGAGCAGCGAGCGCCGCTTGTTGCGCCAGATGTTGCGCAGGGCCAGGGTCAGCAGCATGGTCTTCTCAGCGGCTCTTGAGGTTGCGCAGGGAGAAGAAATCCTTTTCCAGCGGCAGGTCGAACTCGATTTTTTCGTACTGCAGCAGCGTGCGCTCCCGAGGTTTGTCGAGCGGCTGCACGGTCATGCGCAGAGGGATGCTGCGGTCGCCGACTTTCCGCACGTCCTCGAAGCGGATGTCGCGGACCTTGACCATTTTTTCGTCGAAATAGTCCACCTGCAGCGGCACCCGGTCGGCCTTGCGCACCTGGTAGACGATTTTACCCCAGACCACGGCAGCCTCAGGTCTGGGCAGCCCTTCGATGCGCCAGTAGGTGTCGGTCTCTTCGAGCAGGGCGAAATCGTAGTCCTCGTCGACGTGGGCCGCCTTGACCAGGTCGTTGTTGGTTATGTGGCTGCCCATCCAGGCCCCGCCCATCATCGATGGCGGCACCTTGATCACCCGGTCGACCTTGGGCAGGTAGTTCCAGACCTCCTGGACGACCTTGAGGGTGGCGACGCCCCGCTCCTTCGGCGGCTCGAGGATGCGAACGAGGAAATGGTCGCGGCCCACCGACCACGCCTCCATGGTCAGGCTGCGCTGCCAGTTCTCGGTGCTCACCTCCATGCGCATGCGGGCGTGCGAGGAGAGGCCGATGTACTGGTCCTCCACGCCGCGGATGAGCTGGCGCAGGTCGAGGGCGGCCGCCGGGGCGGCGAACAGGGTCAGCGCCAGCATCAGGGCGGCGAGGCGGGCTGGTCGGCAACGGCGGAGGTCCATGGGAGAATCCCTGCGGCGAATGGGTAAATTGACGGCGTGAAAATGATAACACCGCCGGCGGCTATTCCCAAGCAGGAATCAGGGGTATGGGTGCTGCCGGTCAGGCAGAGGGGACGTACGACTGCCAGAGGGCGAGAACCCGCCGGTAGTCTTCAGGGGTGTCCATGTCCAGGGTGACGCCGGGGTCGGCGACCTCGAGCCGCCGGCAGCGTTGCGGGAGGCGGTGGACTACGTCGCGCAGGGTGGGTAGGGTGAACAGCTCTTCGGCGACCGGCCGGGGGAGGAGGACCGGATGGCCGCTGCGCCCGTCGCAGGTCGGGATGAGGATGGCGGCGGGCTCGGCCCGGTGTCGGGCGAGCAGGGCGCGGACGGCGGAAACGCCGACCAGCGGGTGGTCGGCCGGACAGACCAGCAGGGCAGTGGCGTCATCGGGGGTGGAGCGCAGGCCGAGCCGCAGCGAAGCGGCCATGTCGCTCTCCGGATCGGGGTTGTCGACCAGCGTGACGGTGAGCCCCGCCAGGGCGCGGCCGATCGCCGCCCCTTCGGCGCCGGTCACGACGAGGACGGCGTCGAGTCCGGCTTCGAACAGGGTGCCGACGAGGTGCCGGATGACCGGCCGCTCACCCAGCGGCAGCAGCGGCTTGCAGCGCCCCATCCGCCGCGAGCGGCCGGCAGCCGGGACGATCGCACAGACCTTCGGCGGCATGATTCCTCCATGTCTGGATCAGCTGGGCGAGGATGCTGACGGCGATCTCCTCCGGGGTCTGCGCTCCGATGTCGAGGCCGGCCGGCGTGGTCACCCGGGCAAACGCCTCCGCCGGCAGCCCCGCCTCGGCCAGAAACGCCTGGAGAGCGCTGCGCTTGCGCCGGCTGCCGACCAGGCCGATGTAGCAGGCATCGGTCGCCAGGGCAGCGCGTACGGCGAGAAAGTCGTCCCGGTGCCCGCGCGTGGCGATAAGGATGCAGGTCTCCCGGTCGACCGGCAGGCGGGAAAGGATGTGTGTCACCTCGCCGGCCAGGTCGGCCGGGGCGAAGCCGTCGCTGGCGGCGGCCGGCTCCTCCGGGTGCGGATCGACCAGGGTGACGGCAAAGCCGGCTTGGCGCGCCGCCCGGGCCAGGGCCTGGCCGATGTGGCCGGCGCCGATGGCGACCAGTTGCGGCGGGAATTTGACCGGCTCGACGTAGATCTGGACCTCGCCGCCGCAGACGAAACCGTGCTCCTCGGTGAGTTTGAAGGTGAGCCGGCCGGGGATGCCCCCGGTCATGACCGAGCGGGCCGCCGCCACCGTCTCCGCCTCGATCCGGCCGCCGCCGACCGTTCCCAAAGTCGAGCCGTCCTGGCGGATCAGCAACTTGGCCCCGGCCTTGCGCGGCGCCGAGCCGGTGCTGTCGATGACGATGGCCAGGGCGGCGGGGATGCGCTCCCGCTTCAGACGAACCAGTTCCTCGAAAATTTGCAGTTCCTCCATGTGCGTCTCCTAAACCGTTTTCTTTGCCGCGCCGACTTCCTCGCGGGTCATCGGCAGGCGGCGCAGGCGCAGGCCGGTGGCGGCAAAGACGGCGTTGCCGACTGCCGCCGCAATCGGCGGCACCCCCGGTTCGCCGACACCGGTCGGCTTCTCGGTGCTTTCGACGATGTGCACTTCAATCTGCGGCGTCTCGTCGATGCGCAGAATCGGGTAGTCGTCGAAGTTCCCCTGCTGCACCCGGCCGTCCGCGAGCGTGACGGCGCCGAACAGGGCGGCGGAGAGGCCGAAGACGATGCCGCCCTCCATTTGCGCCTTGACCGTGTCGGGGTTGACCACGCGGCCGCAGTCGACGGCGCAGACCACCCGGTGCACCCGGATGCGGCCGTCCGTCGCCACCGAGGCCTCGGCGACCTGGGCGACGAAGCTGCCGAAGGAGGCGTGCACGGCGATGCCCCGACCCTGCCCCTTGGGCAGCGGCTCGCCCCAGCCGGCCCGTTTTGCCGCCAGTTCCAGCACCCCGAGGTGCCGGGGGTGGCCGGCCAGCAGCCGGCGACGGAAGAAGAAGGGATCCTCGCCGGCGGCCGACGCCAGTTCGTCGAGGAAGCTCTCGACGACGAAGCCGGTATGGGAATGGCCGACCGAGCGCCACCACTGCACCGGCACGGCCAGTTTGGGGCTGTGCAGCTCGACCATGACGTTGGGGATGGCGTAGGGGAGATCCGCCGCCCCTTCCACCGAAGTCGGGTCGATGCCGTTCTTGATGGATGAGGCGAAGAGAGTGCCGTCCATGATCGACTGGCCGACGATGCGGTGGGTCCAGGCCACCGGCCGGCCGGCAGCATCCAGGCCGGCGGCGAGCCGGTCGTACCAGAGCGGCCGGTAGTAGCCGCCGCGCATGTCGTCCTCGCGGGTCCAGACCACCTTGACCGGCGCCTTGACCGCCTTGGCCACCTGCACCGCCTCCCGGACGAAATCGGAGTGCGGATTGGCGCGCCGGCCGAAGCCGCCCCCCAGCAGCATGGTGTGGACCCGCACCTGCTCCGGCTTGAGGCCGGCGGCCGCGGCGGCGGCGTCGCGGTCGGCGGTCTGGAACTGGGTCCCGGTCCAGACGTCGCAGGCTTCTTCGCGCAGGTCGACCACGCAGTTGAGCGGTTCCATGGTGGCATGGGCGAGGAAGGGAACTTCATATTCGGCCTCCAGCCGCCGGGGTGCCCCGGCCAGGGCCTCTTCCGGCGTCCCGTCCCGGCGGGCGACGGCGCCCGGCTGCTGCGCGAGCTCGGCGAAGCGCAGGCGCAGTCCATCGGAAGAGAGCAGGGCGCCGGCGCCTTCGTCCCACTCGATGGCCAGCGCCTCCCGGCCCTTGAGAGCCGTCCAGAAGTCGTCGGCCGCCACCGCCACGCCGGTCGGCACTTCGGCCACCACCCGCACTCCCGGGGTGGCCCTGGCCTTTTCCGCCTGAACACTTTTCACCCGGCCGCCGAAAACCGGCGCGCGGGCCACCACCGCCGTCAGCATTCTCGGCAGCGTGACGTCGAGGCCGAAGCGGCCGCTGCCGTCGACTTTCTCCGGGGTGTCGAGGCGGGGGAGGGGCCGGCCGATCAGGCGGAAGTCCTTCGGGTCCTTGAGCCGGATCGGCGTCGGCACCGGCAGATTCTCGGCCGTCGGCGCCAGTTCGCCATAGCCGAGCCGGCGCCCGCTCGGCGGGTGCCGCACTTCTCCCTGCTCGGCCAGGCACTCGCTTACGGGCACCTGCCATTGCTGTGCGGCGGCGGCGACCAGCATCAGCCGGGCGGCGGCGCCGACCGTGCGCAACTGCTCCCAGGAGGTGGCGACGCTGGTGCTGCCGCCGGTCGCCTGCATGCCGAATATCAGATGGTTGTAGACCGGCGCCACCGGCGCCGCCTCGACGCGGATGCGGCTCCAGTCGGCCTCGAGTTCCTCGGCGATGAGCATCGGCATCGAGGTATAGACCCCCTGGCCCATCTCCGACTTGGCGACAAGGATGGTGACCTGGCCGCTCGGGGCGATGCGCAGCCAGGCGTTCGGCTCGATTCCCGGCAGGGGGTTGGCGCCTGAGGCCTCGGCCGCCCGGGCCGCCCGGCCGCCCAAGGGAAGGCAGAAGGCGATCACCAGGCCGGCGCCGAGCGAGGCCCCGGTTTTGAGAAAGCCGCGCCGCGCCAAATCGACGGGTCCGTTCATGGCGTCCTCCCTTCGCCGCCGGCCGCCCGGCGGATGGCGCGGCGGATGCGCGGGTAGGTGCCGCAGCGACAGAGGTTGCCGGACATGGCGCCGTCGATGTCGGCGTCGGTCGGCTTTTTGTTGCGGGAGAGCAGGTCCGCCGCCTGCATGATCTGGCCCGGCTGGCACCAGCCGCACTGGGGCACCTCCTCGGCAATCCAGGCGGTCTTGAGCGGGTGGTCGGCGGCGAGTCCCTCGATGGTGACGATCTGCTTGCCCGCGGCGTCCTTCGCCGCAATCTGGCAAGAGCGTTCGGCCCGGCCGTCGATCTGCACGGTGCAGGCGCCGCACAGCCCCTGGCCGCAGCCGTACTTGGTGCCGGTGAGCCGCAACTGCTCGCGCAGGACCCAGAGCAGGGGAGTGTCAGGGGCGACCTCGACCCGGTGTTCCTTGCCGTTGACAGTGAGAATGAGCATGGCGCCTCCTTCCGGATCTCTCCGGTTGCCGGGTGAACTTTGTCCAAGGCGATTTGGGATATGGGCATTGTAGCAGCGAAGCGGTCCATGGCAAGGCGACGCCGTGCTTCCCCCTTGACCTTGCCCCGCCGCTGGATTACATTGTCCGCCCGGTGAAAAAATCACGAGCCGGCAGGAGTTTACCCGTATGGCCCGAATCGATCTGCCCCGCGAAAAGAAGGTGAAGCACCTCACCCTGCTGCGTGAGCCGCGCCGCCTGACCCCCAGAGAGTTCAACGTCCTCGGCTTCGCCGAGCGCCTGGAGATGGTACGCAGCGCCCACGGGCGCCAGAAGTACGACCTGCTCATCGAGGCGAAGGATGCCGAGGAGCTGGTACGCCGGCTGCCGGCCCAGGAACTCTTCCTGCTCTTCAAGGAACTGGGGGTGGAGGATATCCCCGAACTGCTGCCGCTGGTCACCTGCGAGCAGTTCACCACCTTTCTTGACCTCGACTGCTGGCAGGGCGATCTGCTCGATGGCGACCAGGCGCTCTACTGGCTGACCCTGCTGGTCGAGGCCGGGGAGGAGGCGGGCCTGCGGATGGCCGTCGGGATCGATTTCGGACTGCTCGTGCTGACCATCAAGAAGTTCGTCACCATCACCGCCGCCCCCGGCGACATGCTCGACGAGGATGTCGCCGCCGAGCGGCGTTTCGAGGGGGTCTACGACGTCGACTACCGCGACGCCGAAAGCGCCAAGATCGTCGGCGCCTTTCTCGACCTCATTTTCCGCCGCGAGCGCGATTTCTACCTGCAGTTGATGGAGGCGGTGCGCTGGGAGCCCGAGGTCACCCTCGAGGAGGAGGTCTACGGCGCCCGTCGCGACCGTCTGCTCGACCACGGCTTCCCCGACCCCTTCGAGGCCCTCGGCGTTTACGCCTGGCTCGACCCGGACACCTTCGACCCGGCGCAGCAGCGCAAGCTGCCCCTGCAGCCCGGCGAGGTCGGGGTGGAAGCCCCCGCTTTCGCCCTCGCCGGCGCCCGGCCGAAGGACCTGCTGGCCGAGATCCTGGCCGGCGGCCTCGACCACGACACCTGCTGGGAGCTGACCTTCCTGATCAACAAGGTGATGAGCGCCGAGAGGGTCGACGTCGGCGAAAGCAGCCAGGTGCGGGAGACGACCGAAGAGGTCTACCGCTACCTCAACCTGGCCCTCGAACACCTCTCCGGCGGCGACCTCGGAACGGCCTCGGCGCTGTTCGATGACTGCTACCTCGAGCACCTCTTCCGTCTCGGCTTCAGCCTGACCCTGCAGCTGCAGCGCCAGGCGAAGAAGCTCGCCGCCGGACGCATCGGTCTCTACCTCGACGGCCCCTTGCGGGCCTTCCTCGATGCCCTACGGCAGCGCCGGCCGCGCTTCTACGAAGGGATCGAGGGAGAGGAGCGTGCCGGCGAACGTCCCTTCGCCAACGTCCACGACCTGGTCCTGGCCATGAACTGGCTCGATCGGCTGACGGGGCAGCGCCGGCTCTTCGAGGAGCGGTTCCCCTTCGATCTCCCCACTCCCGGCGAACTCGACCTGGCCGGCTGCGCCCCCGACGATCCGGCCGACCTCACCCTGTCCGACTTCTTCCTCACCGCCCTGGCGAACCGACTCCTCGGCCGCGCCTTCGTGCCGCGGCCGGTGCCGCAGGAGGAACTCCCCGCCCTGCATGCCCGCGTCTGCCGCGAAGGGAAGCTCGATGCCGAACTGCGCCGCGAGACCGGTCACTGGCTCGACTCCCTCGAGCCCGGCGCCGCAGCCTTCGGCGACTGGTGCCTCGACCTCTGGGAGCAGGAGCTGTGCGCGGTCAGCGCCGACGATCTCGATCCGCGATTCGTCAGCGGGGTGATCGTGCGCCTGGCGTAGGGAATCTTTCCCTCCTCGGCGTTGGGAAAAGACTCCACCGCCAGCGCTGAGCGGCTTGCGGATGTCAAAATATCTGCTAGAGAAGAAGAGAGCGTTAATAAAATCCGCATCGAAAAAGCCTAACTTTTCGTGAGAAAAGGGCGGAAAGCTACGGGTCTTCTGCAGGGAAGACGGCCGGGTTGCCGACGGAGAAGCATGCCGGGTGCAGCTGCGGCCGTTTCAGCTTTTGCCGTAGGAGGGCGCCGCCGACGGGAGGTGGGCGATGAGGAGCTACCTGAACGACTGTCAGAAGATCGAACAGGTGATGGGAGAAGTCTACAGAAAGCTCGCCGGGGTCAGTACCTACAGCGAGAAGCTCCGGGGCATTTTCGACCGCATGGCGCGGGACGAGGACGACCATGCCCTGCAGCTGGGATTGGCCAAGGGCGTACCCGATGAGGTCTTTTCAGAAGGAAGCCGGTTCGATCCGCAACATCTCGACGAACTTCTGCGGCTGGCGCACCAGCTGTTGCGGATGGCGGACGACCCTCCCCGATCCGAGAGCCTTATGCTGGAAACCGCCAAGGATGTGGAGATGGAGTTCATGGAAATCCACCTGCAGAATGCCGTGAAGTTTCGGAATGCGGGGATGGCGGAACTGTTCTGGGATCTGGCCCGCGAGGATGAGAAGCATTTCGAGAACCTCGATTCCTATTACGAAAGCAGCGAGAAAACATCCCGTCATTCCTTGCACTGAGCGGCATCTCCCTCCCGAGTCGTCGGCGGGAGATGCGGCGCCGCGACAACCCTCCGGCCTGAACTCCGCAGAAATTCTCCGCCGCCAGGCCCGACCGGGACTCGGCAGTCGGCAGAAATTTTTTTGTTCAAAAAAATCGAGTGATACCGACCGCTAAGCCATTATTAAGACGAAAATAGCCCCTGCCGCGCGATTACTCTCTGGAAAAATTTGCGCTGATATGGCATGTTACGGCAATTGTCGATGCCGACTCCCCGATTGAAATGAGAAAGCCAGGAGTGGCGCAGGGCGCCGGTTTCGGCTTCATTTTGATGCCCATACAATGATGAAAAAATTCCTTCACAGCAGAGGGCAGCCGCCGCTTGCGGCCGGCGAACAGACCCGTTGTGAGCGGTTGGCTTCGGCGTTCGTGCGCTGGCTGCAGAGGCGGGGAGGTATCCGCTGCAAGCTGGCCCTGATCACCCTGGCCCTCATCGCCCTGATTACCACCGGTTCCTCCTTTGTCCTCACCCAAATCCTCGACGAATCCCTGCTGCAGACACTGGTGCAGCGCGGACGCTCCCTCGCAATCAGCGCCACTACCCCCGCCGGCTACAGCATCCTCTCCGGCGACCGCCTGGCCCTCGACAACCTGGCCGCCAAGATCAGCGCATCGCAGGAGGGCGTCGTCTTCCTGGCGATTCTCGACACGGAGGATACCGTTCTCGCCCATAGCCGCATCGAATCGGTGGGCGGGCAGTTCGAGCGCCTGGCCGGCACCGAGGTGGCGACAAAGCCGGACCTCGCCGTGCGCAAGGTTCGCCGGGATGGCCTCTCCTGCTTCGAATTCAGCTCCCCCATTCTCTTCGCCGGCAGCCGGCTGGGAGAGGTGGTGGTCGGGATCGACACCGCCGCCTACAAGGCCGCGAAGCGCTCGGCCAGAAGCAAGATCATCATGATCTCCCTGCTCGCCCTGGTCGTCGGCCTGGCGGGAACCCTGCTGCTGGCCACCATCTTCACCACGCCGATCAAACGGCTTTCGGCAGGGGTATCGCGCATCCGCTCCGGCGACTACGGCGTGGAGGTGGAAGTCTCCTCCCTGGACGAGCTGGGCGAACTGACGGCCAGCTTCAACGCCATGGCCAGGACCATCCGGGCGCAACGGGAAAGCCTGGAAGGCTCAGCCCGCGAACTGGAAGAATCCTACCTCTCGACCGTACGCATCCTGGCGGCGGCACTCGATGCCCGGGACAACTACACGCTGGGGCACTCGGCGCGGGTGGCGACGCTGTCGCTGCGCGTCGGCCGCCGGCTCGAACTGGGGGCGGGGGTGCTGAAGGAGCTGGAGATGGCCTGCTTCCTCCACGATATCGGCAAGATCCGGGTCCCCGATCATATCCTGAACAAGCCCGCCCCCCTGCAGGCCGACGAAATCCGCCTCATCGGGCGGCACCCGGACCAAGGCGCGGAAATTCTCGGCTTGGCCGATTCCCTGCACAAGTATGTGCCGGTGGTGCGGCATCACCACGAACGCTACGACGGCTCCGGCTATCCCGCCGGCCTGAAGGGGGAGGAAATCCCCCTATTCGCCCAGATCGTCGCCATCGCCGACGCCTACGATGCGATGACCACGTCCCGCCCGTACCGTCCGGGCCGCTCCCGGGACGAGGCGGTCAGGGAGATCCTGGCCTATCGCGGCACCCAGTTCGCTCCGCACCTGACGGACCTGTTCATCGAAGCCCTGCACGAAGACGAGGATACGGAATTTTCCCTGTTCGGAGTCGCCATATGAGAGCGCGCCTGCGTCCCATTCTGCTGCTTCTGGCTGTCCTGTCCTTAGTGAGCGCCTGCCGTCCGACGGCGCCGCCACAATCCTCCGTCTCCGCTCCCGCCCCCACACCCGTCTCCGTACCTGCTCCCGTCCTCGCCCCCGCCCCCGACAGGTCGGAAGACCGCAGCGCCGCCCCGGAGCCCGCACCGGCGCGGCAGAACATCCGGCAGCAGCTGGCCGCGGCCAATTTCCCGGCGGCCCTGGCGCTGATACTGGCGAGCGGCCTGTCCGAAGGGGAGGTGGCCGAGGAATACGGGCGGACGCTCAAGGGGGTGCTGAAGCAGGCGGAAGGGTACCTGGAGAAGGAGTTGCCGGAGAAAGCCGGCCCTCTCTACCGGGCCGCGCTGGACGGCTACCCGAAGACGCCGGCGGTAGCCGCCCGGGTGGGGACGCGGCCCGCCGGGATTACGGCAGGGATCGAGGCCTGCGCCGATCAGTTGATGGAACGCGGTCTGGCGTCCTACCGCAGCGGCAATCTCGACCGGGCAATCGCGGACTGGAAGCTGATCCGCGCCTTCGCCCCCCGGCACCAGGCCTCCCGCAAGGCGCTGCAGACGGCCGAGGTGCAGCTGGCCAACCTGAAGAAGGTGCGCGCCGAACAATAACGGCCCGCTCCCGCCCCGGGGGGGGGGGCGGGCAACAATTCGGAAGGGCTCAGGATCAAGGCCGCCCGCCGTCACGATGACGGTGCGGGCGGCCCTTTCATTTCCGGCGCCTCAGACCAGGTCGGCCGGGCTTCTGACCGCCAGCCCCGGCTTGTTCAGTAGGGTCAGGTCAGTAGGGTCAGGCTTGCAAGATTGTAACTTTAGGGTAGACTTCCGCCATGGCACGTAAACCCCGCATCCATTATCCCGGCGCCCTCTACCACGTCATACTACGTGGCAACGCCCGCCAGGACATCTTCTTCGATGACGAAGACCGCTACCGCTTCTATCTCCTTATCCAGCAAGGGGTGGAACGCTTCGGCCATCGGGTCCATGCCTTCTGCCTCATGACCAACCATATTCATCTGGCCATCCAGGTCGCCGATGTCCCGCTTTCCCGCATCATGCAGAATCTCTCCTTTCGTTACACGCGCTGGATAAACTGGCGGCAAAACAGAAATGGACACCTATTCCAGGGGCGCTACAAGGCGATACTGGTCGATCACGATGCCTATCTTGTTCAGCTCGCCGGCTATCTTCACCTCAACCCCCTGCGGGTGGGAATGATAAAAGGTCCGGAAGACTATCCGTGGAGCAGTTGCCGAGCCTACCTTGGGATGGAATCGATCCCCTGGCTGACAACGGCGCCTGTCCTTGCGCAGTTTTCGAACAGTCTGCCTGCGGCCCGCAGGCTTTTTGCAGGATTTGTACAAGCGAGCGGTGCAGAAGGCCGTCGGCAGGAGTTTCACAGGGGAAGCGGAAAGGACGGCCGGGTCCTCGGCGAAGACCATTTTGTGGAGGAAGTCCTGCGCCAGGCAGAAAACCAGCCGCTGAAGAAACCTTCCGTCGAGGAGATCCTTGAGCACGTGGCAAGCTTTTACCAGCTCAGCGTCGACGAGCTCGCCGCCCCCGGCCAGGACCGCAGGAAAAGCGAGGCGCGAAGCCTTGCGGCCTGGGCGGTCCGCGAGTGGAGCGACGGGAC